>CAJNCC010000152.1:0-78 GCA_905221165.1 bacterium | reverse complement strand
GCCCCAGCAATTACTGAAGTCCCAGCGTATGCAGAGACAGGCGCCCCAGCAATTAACGAAGTTCCAGCGTATGCAGAG
>CAJNCC010000151.1:0-78 GCA_905221165.1 bacterium | reverse complement strand
AGCTAAAGGTGAAAAAGGAGACCAAGGTGAACGCGGTCTGACTGGAGCCCAAGGTGCTAAAGGTGAAAAAGGAGACCG
>CAJNCC010000150.1:0-78 GCA_905221165.1 bacterium | reverse complement strand
GGGGGGGGGGGGGGGGGGGGGGGGGGGGGGGGGGGGGGGGGGGGGGGGGGGGGGGGGGGGGGGGGGGGGGGGGGGGGG
>CAJNCC010000149.1:0-80 GCA_905221165.1 bacterium | reverse complement strand
AAAGAAATTCCAAACTATCCAACAGAAGATGGCGAACAACCTAAGAAAGATATCCCAGGTTACCGCTTCGTAGAGACTAA
>CAJNCC010000148.1:0-80 GCA_905221165.1 bacterium | reverse complement strand
GCTGATGTACTTGCTGACGTGCTTGCCGATGTACTTGCACTTGTTGAAGCTGACGTACTTGCTGACGTGCTAGCCGATGT
>CAJNCC010000147.1:0-80 GCA_905221165.1 bacterium | reverse complement strand
GCTTCAACCAGCGCAAGCACATCAGCAAGTACGTCGGCTTCGACAAGTGCAAGTACATCAGCAAGTACGTCAGCTTCAAC
>CAJNCC010000146.1:0-80 GCA_905221165.1 bacterium | reverse complement strand
GCTGATGTACTTGCACTTGTCGAAGCCGACGTACTTGCTGATGTGCTTGCACTTGTTGAAGCTGACGTACTTGCTGATGT
>CAJNCC010000145.1:0-80 GCA_905221165.1 bacterium | reverse complement strand
TCAGCAAGTACGTCGGCTTCGACAAGTGCAAGTACATCAGCAAGTACGTCAGCTTCAACAAGTGCAAGCACATCAGCAAG
>CAJNCC010000144.1:0-80 GCA_905221165.1 bacterium | reverse complement strand
GCAAGCACATCAGCAAGTACGTCGGCTTCGACAAGTGCAAGTACATCAGCTAGCACATCAGCAAGCACATCAGCAAGTAC
>CAJNCC010000143.1:0-80 GCA_905221165.1 bacterium | reverse complement strand
TCAGCAAGTACGTCAGCTTCAACAAGTGCAAGCACATCAGCAAGTACGTCGGCTTCGACAAGTGCAAGTACATCAGCAAG
>CAJNCC010000142.1:0-81 GCA_905221165.1 bacterium | reverse complement strand
ATCATTCAAGGATAAAGACGGAAATGAGATTCCAGGAAATCCAAGTGAAGATGGCGACCAACCTAAGAAAGCTATCCCAGG
>CAJNCC010000141.1:0-81 GCA_905221165.1 bacterium | reverse complement strand
TCCCAGGCTACCGCTTCGTAGAGACTAAGAAACTTCCAAATGGCGATGCAGAACACGTTTATGAGAAAGTTAAGACATCAT
>CAJNCC010000140.1:0-82 GCA_905221165.1 bacterium | reverse complement strand
GGTCTCCTTTTTCACCTTTAGCACCTTGGGCTCCAGTCAGACCGCGTTCACCTTGGTCTCCTTTTTCACCTTTAGCTCCTTG
>CAJNCC010000139.1:0-83 GCA_905221165.1 bacterium | reverse complement strand
TTAGTCTCTACGAAGCGGTAACCTGGGATATCTTTCTTAGGTTGTTCGCCATCTTCTGTTGGATAGTTTGGAATTTCATTTCC
>CAJNCC010000138.1:0-83 GCA_905221165.1 bacterium | reverse complement strand
GCTGATGTACTTGCACTTGTCGAAGCCGACGTACTTGCTGATGTGCTTGCGCTGGTTGAAGCCGACGTACTTGCTGATGTGCT
>CAJNCC010000137.1:0-83 GCA_905221165.1 bacterium | reverse complement strand
TCAACCAGCGCAAGCACATCAGCAAGTACGTCGGCTTCGACAAGTGCAAGTACATCAGCAAGTACGTCAGCTTCAACAAGCGC
>CAJNCC010000136.1:0-83 GCA_905221165.1 bacterium | reverse complement strand
GAAGCCGACGTACTTGCTGATGTGCTGGCACTTGTTGAAGCTGACGTACTTGCTGATGTGCTTGCTGATGTGCTAGCTGATGT
>CAJNCC010000135.1:0-83 GCA_905221165.1 bacterium | reverse complement strand
GCAAGCACATCAGCAAGTACGTCAGCTTCAACAAGTGCCAGCACATCAGCAAGTACGTCAGCTTCAACCAGCGCAAGTACATC
>CAJNCC010000134.1:0-83 GCA_905221165.1 bacterium | reverse complement strand
GTTACGGTTGGGGTGTAAGTTGTTTCTACCTTAGTTCCGTTAGTATCCTTCGCTACAACCTTAGCTGGATCTGGTGTACCAAC
>CAJNCC010000133.1:0-83 GCA_905221165.1 bacterium | reverse complement strand
GTGCTGGCACTTGTTGAAGCTGACGTACTTGCTGATGTACTTGCACTTGTCGAAGCCGACGTACTTGCTGATGTGCTTGCACT
>CAJNCC010000132.1:0-84 GCA_905221165.1 bacterium | reverse complement strand
GGATAGCTTTCTTAGGTTGGTCGCCATCTTCACTTGGATTTCCTGGAATCTCATTTCCGTCTTTATCCTTGAATGATGTCTTAA
>CAJNCC010000131.1:0-86 GCA_905221165.1 bacterium | reverse complement strand
GACGTACTTGCTGATGTGCTTGCGCTGGTTGAAGCCGACGTACTTGCTGATGTGCTTGCACTTGTTGAAGCTGACGTACTTGCTGA
>CAJNCC010000130.1:0-86 GCA_905221165.1 bacterium | reverse complement strand
ACATCAGCAAGTACGTCAGCTTCAACAAGTGCCAGCACATCAGCAAGTACGTCAGCTTCAACCAGCGCAAGTACATCGGCTAGCAC
>CAJNCC010000129.1:0-86 GCA_905221165.1 bacterium | reverse complement strand
GCAAGTACGTCAGCTTCAACAAGTGCAAGCACATCAGCAAGTACGTCGGCTTCGACAAGTGCAAGTACATCAGCAAGTACGTCAGC
>CAJNCC010000128.1:0-88 GCA_905221165.1 bacterium | reverse complement strand
GACGTACTTGCTGATGTGCTGGCACTTGTTGAAGCTGACGTACTTGCTGATGTGCTTGCGCTGGTTGAAGCCGACGTACTTGCTGATG
>CAJNCC010000127.1:0-89 GCA_905221165.1 bacterium | reverse complement strand
GCACTTGTTGAAGCTGACGTACTTGCTGATGTACTTGCACTTGTCGAAGCCGACGTACTTGCTGATGTGCTTGCACTTGTTGAAGCTGA
>CAJNCC010000126.1:0-89 GCA_905221165.1 bacterium | reverse complement strand
GCTGATGTGCTTGCACTTGTTGAAGCTGACGTACTTGCTGATGTACTTGCACTTGTCGAAGCCGACGTACTTGCTGATGTGCTTGCACT
>CAJNCC010000125.1:0-89 GCA_905221165.1 bacterium | reverse complement strand
TCAGCAAGTACGTCAGCTTCAACAAGTGCAAGTACATCGGCTAGCACGTCAGCAAGTACGTCAGCTTCAACAAGTGCAAGTACATCGGC
>CAJNCC010000124.1:0-89 GCA_905221165.1 bacterium | reverse complement strand
GCTGATGTGCTTGCTGATGTACTTGCACTTGTCGAAGCCGACGTACTTGCTGATGTGCTGGCACTTGTTGAAGCTGACGTACTTGCTGA
>CAJNCC010000123.1:0-89 GCA_905221165.1 bacterium | reverse complement strand
TCAGCTTCAACAAGTGCCAGCACATCAGCAAGTACGTCGGCTTCGACAAGTGCAAGTACATCAGCAAGCACATCAGCAAGCACATCAGC
>CAJNCC010000122.1:0-89 GCA_905221165.1 bacterium | reverse complement strand
TCAACCAGCGCAAGCACATCAGCAAGTACGTCGGCTTCGACAAGTGCAAGTACATCAGCAAGTACGTCAGCTTCAACAAGTGCCAGCAC
>CAJNCC010000121.1:0-92 GCA_905221165.1 bacterium | reverse complement strand
AGCACATCAGCAAGTACGTCGGCTTCGACAAGTGCAAGTACATCAGCAAGTACGTCAGCTTCAACAAGTGCCAGCACATCAGCAAGTACGTC
>CAJNCC010000120.1:0-95 GCA_905221165.1 bacterium | reverse complement strand
GAAATTCCAAACTATCCAACAGAAGATGGCGAACAACCTAAGAAAGATATCCCAGGTTACCGCTTCGTAGAGACTAAGAAACTTCCAAATGGCGA
>CAJNCC010000119.1:0-95 GCA_905221165.1 bacterium | reverse complement strand
GATGTACTTGCACTTGTCGAAGCCGACGTACTTGCTGATGTGCTTGCACTTGTTGAAGCTGACGTACTTGCTGATGTGCTTGCACTTGTAGAAGC
>CAJNCC010000118.1:0-95 GCA_905221165.1 bacterium | reverse complement strand
CTTGCACTTGTTGAAGCTGACGTACTTGCTGATGTGCTTGCGCTTGTTGAAGCCGACGTACTTGCTGATGTGCTTGCACTTGTTGAAGCTGACGT
>CAJNCC010000117.1:0-95 GCA_905221165.1 bacterium | reverse complement strand
GTGCTAGCCGATGTACTTGCACTTGTTGAAGCTGACGTACTTGCTGACGTGCTAGCCGATGTACTTGCACTTGTTGAAGCTGACGTACTTGCTGA
>CAJNCC010000116.1:0-95 GCA_905221165.1 bacterium | reverse complement strand
GACGTACTTGCTGATGTGCTTGCGCTGGTTGAAGCCGACGTACTTGCTGATGTGCTGGCACTTGTTGAAGCTGACGTGCTTGCTGATGTGCTTGC
>CAJNCC010000115.1:0-95 GCA_905221165.1 bacterium | reverse complement strand
CTTGCGCTGGTTGAAGCTGACGTACTTGCTGATGTGCTGGCACTTGTTGAAGCTGACGTACTTGCTGATGTGCTTGCGCTGGTTGAAGCCGACGT
>CAJNCC010000114.1:0-95 GCA_905221165.1 bacterium | reverse complement strand
AGCACATCAGCAAGTACGTCGGCTTCGACAAGTGCAAGTACATCAGCTAGCACATCAGCAAGCACATCAGCAAGTACGTCAGCTTCAACAAGTGC
>CAJNCC010000113.1:0-95 GCA_905221165.1 bacterium | reverse complement strand
CTTGCGCTGGTTGAAGCCGACGTACTTGCTGATGTGCTGGCACTTGTTGAAGCTGACGTACTTGCTGATGTGCTTGCTGATGTGCTAGCTGATGT
>CAJNCC010000112.1:0-98 GCA_905221165.1 bacterium | reverse complement strand
GCTGATGTGCTTGCGCTGGTTGAAGCCGACGTACTTGCTGATGTGCTTGCACTTGTTGAAGCTGACGTACTTGCTGATGTGCTTGCACTTGTCGAAGC
>CAJNCC010000111.1:0-98 GCA_905221165.1 bacterium | reverse complement strand
GAAGCCGACGTACTTGCTGATGTGCTTGCACTTGTTGAAGCTGACGTACTTGCTGATGTGCTTGCACTTGTCGAAGCCGACGTACTTGCTGATGTGCT
>CAJNCC010000110.1:0-98 GCA_905221165.1 bacterium | reverse complement strand
ACGTCAGCTTCAACAAGTGCCAGCACATCAGCAAGTACGTCGGCTTCAACCAGCGCAAGCACATCAGCAAGTACGTCGGCTTCGACAAGTGCAAGTAC
>CAJNCC010000109.1:0-98 GCA_905221165.1 bacterium | reverse complement strand
TCGGCTTCGACAAGTGCAAGTACATCAGCTAGCACATCAGCAAGCACATCAGCAAGTACGTCAGCTTCAACAAGTGCCAGCACATCAGCAAGTACGTC
>CAJNCC010000108.1:0-101 GCA_905221165.1 bacterium | reverse complement strand
TCAGCAAGTACGTCAGCTTCAACAAGTGCCAGCACATCAGCAAGTACGTCGGCTTCGACAAGTGCAAGTACATCAGCAAGTACGTCAGCTTCAACAAGTGC
>CAJNCC010000107.1:0-101 GCA_905221165.1 bacterium | reverse complement strand
GATGTACTTGCGCTGGTTGAAGCTGACGTACTTGCTGATGTGCTGGCACTTGTTGAAGCTGACGTACTTGCTGATGTACTTGCACTTGTCGAAGCCGACGT
>CAJNCC010000106.1:0-101 GCA_905221165.1 bacterium | reverse complement strand
GCTAAAGGTGAAAAAGGAGACCAAGGTGAACGCGGTCTGACTGGAGCCCAAGGTGCTAAAGGTGAAAAAGGAGACCGAGGCGAACGCGGTCTAACTGGAGC
>CAJNCC010000105.1:0-101 GCA_905221165.1 bacterium | reverse complement strand
AGTACGTCAGCTTCAACAAGTGCCAGCACATCAGCAAGTACGTCAGCTTCAACCAGCGCAAGTACATCGGCTAGCACGTCAGCAAGTACGTCAGCTTCAAC
>CAJNCC010000104.1:0-102 GCA_905221165.1 bacterium | reverse complement strand
ACGTCAGCTTCAACAAGTGCCAGCACATCAGCAAGTACGTCGGCTTCAACCAGCGCAAGCACATCAGCAAGTACGTCAGCTTCAACAAGTGCCAGCACATCA
>CAJNCC010000103.1:0-104 GCA_905221165.1 bacterium | reverse complement strand
GCTGATGTACTTGCACTTGTCGAAGCCGACGTACTTGCTGATGTGCTGGCACTTGTTGAAGCTGACGTACTTGCTGATGTGCTTGCGCTGGTTGAAGCCGACGT
>CAJNCC010000102.1:0-104 GCA_905221165.1 bacterium | reverse complement strand
TCAGCAAGTACGTCAGCTTCAACAAGTGCAAGCACATCAGCAAGTACGTCGGCTTCGACAAGTGCAAGTACATCAGCTAGCACATCAGCAAGCACATCAGCAAG
>CAJNCC010000101.1:0-104 GCA_905221165.1 bacterium | reverse complement strand
TCAGCAAGTACGTCGGCTTCAACCAGCGCAAGCACATCAGCAAGTACGTCGGCTTCGACAAGTGCAAGTACATCAGCTAGCACATCAGCAAGCACATCAGCAAG
>CAJNCC010000100.1:0-104 GCA_905221165.1 bacterium | reverse complement strand
GCTGATGTACTTGCACTTGTCGAAGCCGACGTACTTGCTGATGTGCTGGCACTTGTTGAAGCTGACGTACTTGCTGATGTACTTGCACTTGTCGAAGCCGACGT
>CAJNCC010000099.1:0-104 GCA_905221165.1 bacterium | reverse complement strand
ACATCAGCTAGCACATCAGCAAGCACATCAGCAAGTACGTCAGCTTCAACAAGTGCCAGCACATCAGCAAGTACGTCGGCTTCGACAAGTGCAAGTACATCAGC
>CAJNCC010000098.1:0-105 GCA_905221165.1 bacterium | reverse complement strand
CAACTAAACCAGTTGTAACGATTAAGCCAGTTATTTCAACTAAACCAGTTGTAACGATTAAGCCAGTTATTTCAACTAAACCAGTTGTAACGATTAAGCCAGTTA
>CAJNCC010000097.1:0-107 GCA_905221165.1 bacterium | reverse complement strand
TCAGCAAGTACGTCAGCTTCAACAAGTGCCAGCACATCAGCAAGTACGTCGGCTTCGACAAGTGCAAGTACATCAGCTAGCACATCAGCAAGCACATCAGCAAGTAC
>CAJNCC010000096.1:0-107 GCA_905221165.1 bacterium | reverse complement strand
GTGCTGGCACTTGTTGAAGCTGACGTACTTGCTGATGTACTTGCACTTGTCGAAGCCGACGTACTTGCTGATGTGCTGGCACTTGTTGAAGCTGACGTACTTGCTGA
>CAJNCC010000095.1:0-107 GCA_905221165.1 bacterium | reverse complement strand
GATGTACTTGCACTTGTCGAAGCCGACGTACTTGCTGATGTGCTTGCACTTGTTGAAGCTGACGTACTTGCTGATGTACTTGCACTTGTCGAAGCCGACGTACTTGC
>CAJNCC010000094.1:0-110 GCA_905221165.1 bacterium | reverse complement strand
GACGTACTTGCTGATGTGCTTGCACTTGTTGAAGCTGATGTACTTGCTGATGTGCTGGCACTTGTTGAAGCTGATGTACTTGCTGATGTGCTGGCACTTGTTGAAGCTGA
>CAJNCC010000093.1:0-113 GCA_905221165.1 bacterium | reverse complement strand
ACAGAAGATGGCGAACAACCTAAGAAAGATATCCCAGGTTACCGCTTCGTAGAGACTAAGAAACTTCCAAATGGCGATGTAGAACACGTTTATGAGAAAGTTAAGACAAGTCA
>CAJNCC010000092.1:0-113 GCA_905221165.1 bacterium | reverse complement strand
GCTGATGTGCTTGCACTTGTTGAAGCTGACGTACTTGCTGATGTACTTGCACTTGTCGAAGCCGACGTACTTGCTGATGTGCTTGCACTTGTTGAAGCTGACGTACTTGCTGA
>CAJNCC010000091.1:0-116 GCA_905221165.1 bacterium | reverse complement strand
CTTGCACTTGTCGAAGCCGACGTACTTGCTGATGTGCTGGCACTTGTTGAAGCTGATGTACTTGCTGACGTGCTTGCCGATGTACTTGCACTTGTTGAAGCTGACGTACTTGCTGA
>CAJNCC010000090.1:0-116 GCA_905221165.1 bacterium | reverse complement strand
ACATCAGCTTCAACAAGTGCCAGCACATCAGCAAGTACATCAGCTTCAACAAGTGCAAGCACATCAGCAAGTACGTCGGCTTCGACAAGTGCAAGTACATCAGCAAGTACGTCAGC
>CAJNCC010000089.1:0-116 GCA_905221165.1 bacterium | reverse complement strand
GTGCTTGCACTTGTTGAAGCTGACGTACTTGCTGATGTGCTTGCACTTGTCGAAGCCGACGTACTTGCTGATGTGCTGGCACTTGTTGAAGCTGATGTACTTGCTGACGTGCTTGC
>CAJNCC010000088.1:0-119 GCA_905221165.1 bacterium | reverse complement strand
TCTACGAAGCGGTAACCTGGGATATCTTTCTTAGGTTGTTCGCCATCTTCTGTTGGATAGTTTGGAATTTCATTTCCGTCTTTATCCTTGTGACTTGTCTTAACTTTCTCATAAACGTG
>CAJNCC010000087.1:0-119 GCA_905221165.1 bacterium | reverse complement strand
GCCGATGTACTTGCACTTGTTGAAGCTGACGTACTTGCTGACGTGCTAGCCGATGTACTTGCACTTGTTGAAGCTGACGTACTTGCTGACGTGCTAGCCGATGTACTTGCACTTGTTGA
>CAJNCC010000086.1:0-122 GCA_905221165.1 bacterium | reverse complement strand
TTGAATGATGTCTTAACTTTCTCATAAACGTGTTCTACATCGCCATTTGGAAGTTTCTTAGTCTCTACGAAGCGGTAACCTGGGATAGCTTTCTTAGGTTGGTCGCCATCTTCACTTGGATT
>CAJNCC010000085.1:0-125 GCA_905221165.1 bacterium | reverse complement strand
CCATCTTCTGTTGGATAGTTTGGAATTTCATTTCCGTCTTTATCCTTGTGACTTGTCTTAACTTTCTCATAAACGTGTTCTACATCGCCATTTGGAAGTTTCTTAGTCTCTACGAAGCGGTAACC
>CAJNCC010000084.1:0-133 GCA_905221165.1 bacterium | reverse complement strand
TTCAAGGATAAAGACGGAAATGAGATTCCAGGAAATCCAAGTGAAGATGGCGACCAACCTAAGAAAGCTATCCCAGGCTACCGCTTCGTAGAAACTAAGACTCTTCCAAACGGTGATACAGAGCACGTCTACG
>CAJNCC010000083.1:0-134 GCA_905221165.1 bacterium | reverse complement strand
CTTGCGCTGGTTGAAGCCGACGTACTTGCTGATGTGCTGGCACTTGTTGAAGCTGACGTACTTGCTGATGTGCTTGCTGATGTGCTAGCTGATGTACTTGCACTTGTCGAAGCCGACGTACTTGCTGATGTGCT
>CAJNCC010000082.1:0-137 GCA_905221165.1 bacterium | reverse complement strand
GCAAGCACATCAGCAAGTACGTCAGCTTCAACAAGTGCCAGCACATCAGCAAGTACGTCAGCTTCAACCAGCGCAAGCACATCAGCAAGTACGTCGGCTTCGACAAGTGCAAGTACATCAGCAAGTACGTCAGCTTC
>CAJNCC010000081.1:0-137 GCA_905221165.1 bacterium | reverse complement strand
ACGTCAGCTTCAACAAGTGCAAGCACATCAGCAAGTACGTCGGCTTCAACCAGCGCAAGCACATCAGCAAGTACGTCAGCTTCAACAAGTGCAAGCACATCAGCAAGTACGTCGGCTTCGACAAGTGCAAGTACATC
>CAJNCC010000080.1:0-138 GCA_905221165.1 bacterium | reverse complement strand
TACCGCTTCGTAGAGACTAAGAAACTTCCAAATGGCGATGTAGAACACGTTTATGAGAAAGTTAAGACATCATTCAAGGATAAAGACGGAAATGAGATTCCAGGAAATCCAAGTGAAGATGGCGACCAACCTAAGAAA
>CAJNCC010000079.1:0-140 GCA_905221165.1 bacterium | reverse complement strand
GCAAGTACGTCGGCTTCGACAAGTGCAAGTACATCAGCAAGTACGTCAGCTTCAACAAGTGCAAGCACATCAGCAAGTACGTCAGCTTCAACCAGCGCAAGTACATCGGCTAGCACGTCAGCAAGTACGTCAGCTTCAAC
>CAJNCC010000078.1:0-140 GCA_905221165.1 bacterium | reverse complement strand
GCAAGTACGTCGGCTTCGACAAGTGCAAGTACATCAGCAAGTACGTCAGCTTCAACAAGTGCAAGCACATCAGCAAGTACGTCGGCTTCGACAAGTGCAAGCACATCAGCAAGTACGTCAGCTTCAACAAGTGCAAGCAC
>CAJNCC010000077.1:0-143 GCA_905221165.1 bacterium | reverse complement strand
GCTGATGTACTTGCTGATGTGCTGGCACTTGTTGAAGCTGATGTACTTGCTGATGTGCTGGCACTTGTTGAAGCTGACGTACTTGCTGACGTGCTAGCCGATGTACTTGCGCTGGTTGAAGCTGACGTACTTGCTGATGTGCT
>CAJNCC010000076.1:0-145 GCA_905221165.1 bacterium | reverse complement strand
CCATCTTTGCCGTCTGTAGCTTTTGGATCTACTTTTCCGTTTAATACTTCTTTACCGTCACGACCAGATGCTCCATCTTGTCCATCTTTAACTACTGTTGTTTGAACAAGTGTGTCTGTTCCTTCTGTGTAGTTTCCATCGCCAT
>CAJNCC010000075.1:0-145 GCA_905221165.1 bacterium | reverse complement strand
TATCTTCAGAATCACCTGTTACATTTACCACCGCAACACTTGATTTGTCAGCTACAAATCCCTTAACCACTGGTGATTTAACTTCAGCTAAGTCTTGAGCTGGAGTCCAATCTCCGTAAGTCACTTCACCTGTTACCAAGTTGAT
>CAJNCC010000074.1:0-146 GCA_905221165.1 bacterium | reverse complement strand
GCTGATGTGCTTGCACTTGTTGAAGCTGACGTACTTGCTGATGTACTTGCACTTGTCGAAGCCGACGTACTTGCTGACGTGCTGGCGCTTGTTGAAGCTGACGTACTTGCACTTGTTGAAGCTGACGTACTTGCTGATGTGCTTGC
>CAJNCC010000073.1:0-149 GCA_905221165.1 bacterium | reverse complement strand
GCTGATGTGCTTGCACTTGTTGAAGCTGACGTACTTGCTGATGTACTTGCACTTGTCGAAGCCGACGTACTTGCTGATGTACTTGCTGACGTGCTTGCCGATGTACTTGCACTTGTTGAAGCTGACGTACTTGCTGACGTGCTAGCCGA
>CAJNCC010000072.1:0-150 GCA_905221165.1 bacterium | reverse complement strand
AGCTTCGTTAATACTGAAACAGGCGATGTCTTCGTTAAGAAGAACAATGCATGGGAACCAGCAGGCAACATCAAAGGTCCAAAAGGTGACAAGGGTGAAAACGGAAAAGACGGCTTCACACCAGAAGTAACCGTAACAGATAACAATAAC
>CAJNCC010000071.1:0-152 GCA_905221165.1 bacterium | reverse complement strand
ACGTCAGCTTCAACAAGTGCAAGCACATCAGCAAGTACGTCGGCTTCAACCAGCGCAAGCACATCAGCAAGTACGTCAGCTTCAACAAGTGCAAGTACATCGGCTAGCACGTCAGCAAGTACGTCAGCTTCAACAAGTGCAAGTACATCGGC
>CAJNCC010000070.1:0-152 GCA_905221165.1 bacterium | reverse complement strand
GCAAGCACATCAGCAAGTACGTCAGCTTCAACAAGTGCCAGCACATCAGCAAGTACGTCAGCTTCAACCAGCGCAAGCACATCAGCAAGTACGTCGGCTTCAACCAGCGCAAGCACATCAGCAAGTACGTCGGCTTCGACAAGTGCAAGTAC
>CAJNCC010000069.1:0-155 GCA_905221165.1 bacterium | reverse complement strand
TCAGCAAGTACGTCAGCTTCAACAAGTGCCAGCACATCAGCAAGTACGTCGGCTTCGACAAGTGCAAGTACATCAGCTAGCACATCAGCAAGTACGTCGGCTTCAACCAGCGCAAGCACATCAGCAAGTACGTCGGCTTCGACAAGTGCAAGTAC
>CAJNCC010000068.1:0-155 GCA_905221165.1 bacterium | reverse complement strand
TCAACAAGTGCAAGTACATCGGCTAGCACGTCAGCAAGTACGTCAGCTTCAACAAGTGCAAGTACATCGGCTAGCACGTCAGCAAGTACGTCGGCTTCGACAAGTGCAAGTACATCAGCAAGTACGTCAGCTTCAACAAGTGCAAGCACATCAGC
>CAJNCC010000067.1:0-158 GCA_905221165.1 bacterium | reverse complement strand
TGTCTTAACTTTCTCATAAACGTGTTCTACATCGCCATTTGGAAGTTTCTTAGTCTCTACGAAGCGGTAGCCTGGGATAGTTTTCTTAGGTTGGTCGCCATCTTCACTTGGATTTCCTGGAATCTCATTTCCGTCTTTATCCTTGAATGATGTCTTAA
>CAJNCC010000066.1:0-158 GCA_905221165.1 bacterium | reverse complement strand
CTAGGGAGTTTAGCTCAGCTGGGAGAGCATCTGCCTTACAAGCAGAGGGTCAGCGGTTCGATCCCGTTAACTCCCATTTAAGCGGGTGTAGTTTAGTGGTAAAACTACAGCCTTCCAAGCTGTTGTCGCGAGTTCGATTCTCGTCACCCGCTTTGAAC
>CAJNCC010000065.1:0-158 GCA_905221165.1 bacterium | reverse complement strand
GCAAGCACATCAGCAAGTACGTCGGCTTCGACAAGTGCAAGTACATCAGCTAGCACATCAGCAAGCACATCAGCAAGCACATCAGCAAGTACGTCAGCTTCAACAAGTGCCAGCACATCAGCAAGTACGTCGGCTTCGACAAGTGCAAGTACATCAGC
>CAJNCC010000064.1:0-164 GCA_905221165.1 bacterium | reverse complement strand
GTACTTGCTGACGTGCTTGCCGATGTACTTGCACTTGTTGAAGCTGACGTACTTGCTGATGTGCTTGCGCTTGTTGAAGCTGATGTGCTTGCTGATGTGCTTGCACTTGTTGAAGCTGACGTACTTGCTGATGTACTTGCACTTGTCGAAGCCGACGTACTTGC
>CAJNCC010000063.1:0-166 GCA_905221165.1 bacterium | reverse complement strand
TTAAGACATCATTCAAGGATAAAGACGGAAATGAGATTCCAGGAAATCCAAGTGAAGATGGCGACCAACCTAAGAAAGCTATCCCAGGTTACCGCTTCGTAGAGACTAAGAAACTTCCAAATGGCGATGCAGAACACGTTTATGAGAAAGTTAAGACATCATTCAA
>CAJNCC010000062.1:0-167 GCA_905221165.1 bacterium | reverse complement strand
AGTACGTCAGCTTCAACAAGTGCCAGCACATCAGCAAGTACGTCAGCTTCAACCAGCGCAAGTACATCGGCTAGCACATCAGCAAGCACATCAGCTTCAACAAGTGCCAGCACATCAGCAAGTACATCAGCTTCAACAAGTGCCAGCACATCAGCAAGTACATCAGC
>CAJNCC010000061.1:0-167 GCA_905221165.1 bacterium | reverse complement strand
AGCACGTCAGCAAGTACGTCAGCTTCAACAAGTGCAAGTACATCGGCTAGCACATCAGCAAGCACATCAGCTTCAACAAGCGCAAGCACGTCAGCAAGTACGTCAGCTTCAACAAGTGCAAGTACATCGGCTAGCACGTCAGCAAGTACGTCAGCTTCAACAAGTGC
>CAJNCC010000060.1:0-170 GCA_905221165.1 bacterium | reverse complement strand
GGTTACCGCTTCGTAGAGACTAAGAAACTTCCAAATGGCGATGTAGAACACGTTTATGAGAAAGTTAAGACAAGTCATAAGGATAAAGATGGAAAAGAAATTCCAAACTATCCAACAGAAGATGGCGAACAACCTAAGAAAGATATCCCAGGTTACCGCTTCGTAGAGAC
>CAJNCC010000059.1:0-173 GCA_905221165.1 bacterium | reverse complement strand
GATGTACTTGCACTTGTCGAAGCCGACGTACTTGCTGATGTGCTTGCACTTGTTGAAGCTGACGTACTTGCTGATGTGCTGGCACTTGTTGAAGCTGACGTACTTGCTGATGTGCTGGCACTTGTTGAAGCTGACGTACTTGCTGATGTGCTTGCTGATGTGCTAGCTGATGT
>CAJNCC010000058.1:0-173 GCA_905221165.1 bacterium | reverse complement strand
CTTGCGCTGGTTGAAGCCGACGTACTTGCTGATGTGCTGGCACTTGTTGAAGCTGACGTACTTGCTGATGTGCTTGCACTTGTCGAAGCCGACGTACTTGCTGATGTGCTTGCACTTGTTGAAGCTGACGTACTTGCTGATGTACTTGCACTTGTCGAAGCCGACGTACTTGC
>CAJNCC010000057.1:0-179 GCA_905221165.1 bacterium | reverse complement strand
GATGTACTTGCTGACGTGCTTGCCGATGTACTTGCACTTGTTGAAGCTGACGTACTTGCTGACGTGCTAGCCGATGTGCTGGCACTTGTTGAAGCTGACGTACTTGCTGATGTGCTTGCACTTGTTGAAGCTGACGTACTTGCTGATGTACTTGCACTTGTCGAAGCCGACGTACTTGC
>CAJNCC010000056.1:0-183 GCA_905221165.1 bacterium | reverse complement strand
GTTGTTGGATCTGTTGGATCGTTTGGATACTTGATTGGGTCTGTTGGTTGACCTGGAATGTTTGGTACCCATGAACCAAGTGGTTTGTAGGTTACTACTTCCTTGATATCTTCAGAATCACCTGTTACATTTACCACCGCAACACTTGATTTGTCAGCTACAAATCCCTTAACCACTGGTGAT
>CAJNCC010000055.1:0-185 GCA_905221165.1 bacterium | reverse complement strand
TCAGCAAGTACGTCGGCTTCGACAAGTGCAAGTACATCAGCAAGTACGTCAGCTTCAACAAGTGCAAGCACATCAGCAAGCACATCAGCTTCAACAAGCGCAAGCACATCAGCAAGTACGTCAGCTTCAACAAGTGCAAGTACATCGGCAAGCACGTCAGCAAGTACATCAGCTTCAACAAGTGC
>CAJNCC010000054.1:0-185 GCA_905221165.1 bacterium | reverse complement strand
TCGGCTTCGACAAGTGCAAGTACATCAGCTAGCACATCAGCAAGCACATCAGCAAGTACGTCAGCTTCAACAAGTGCAAGTACGTCAGCTTCAACAAGCGCCAGCACGTCAGCAAGTACGTCGGCTTCGACAAGTGCAAGTACATCAGCAAGTACGTCAGCTTCAACAAGTGCAAGCACATCAGC
>CAJNCC010000053.1:0-191 GCA_905221165.1 bacterium | reverse complement strand
GCTGATGTACTTGCTGATGTGCTGGCACTTGTTGAAGCTGATGTACTTGCTGATGTGCTGGCACTTGTTGAAGCTGATGTGCTTGCTGATGTGCTAGCCGATGTACTTGCGCTGGTTGAAGCTGACGTACTTGCTGACGTGCTAGCCGATGTACTTGCGCTGGTTGAAGCTGACGTACTTGCTGATGTGCT
>CAJNCC010000052.1:0-195 GCA_905221165.1 bacterium | reverse complement strand
AGCGCAAGCACATCAGCAAGTACGTCGGCTTCGACAAGTGCAAGTACATCAGCAAGTACGTCAGCTTCAACAAGCGCCAGCACATCAGCAAGTACGTCAGCTTCAACAAGTGCCAGCGCATCAGCAAGTACGTCGGCTTCAACCAGCGCAAGCACATCAGCAAGTACGTCAGCTTCAACAAGTGCCAGCACATCA
>CAJNCC010000051.1:0-197 GCA_905221165.1 bacterium | reverse complement strand
AGCGCAAGCACATCAGCAAGTACGTCGGCTTCGACAAGTGCAAGTACATCAGCAAGTACGTCAGCTTCAACAAGCGCCAGCACATCAGCAAGTACGTCAGCTTCAACAAGCGCAAGCACGTCAGCAAGTACGTCAGCTTCAACAAGTGCCAGCACATCAGCAAGTACGTCGGCTTCGACAAGTGCAAGTACATCAGC
>CAJNCC010000050.1:0-203 GCA_905221165.1 bacterium | reverse complement strand
GCCGATGTACTTGCACTTGTTGAAGCTGACGTACTTGCTGACGTGCTAGCCGATGTACTTGCACTTGTTGAAGCTGACGTACTTGCTGACGTGCTTGCGCTTGTTGAAGCTGATGTGCTTGCTGATGTGCTAGCCGATGTACTTGCACTTGTTGAAGCTGACGTACTTGCTGACGTGCTAGCCGATGTACTTGCACTTGTTGA
>CAJNCC010000049.1:0-209 GCA_905221165.1 bacterium | reverse complement strand
GGTGAACGCGGTCTGACTGGAGCCCAAGGTGCTAAAGGTGAAAAAGGAGACCGAGGCGAACGCGGTCTGACTGGAGCCCAAGGAGCTAAAGGTGAAAAAGGAGACCAAGGTGAACGCGGTCTAACCGGAGCACAAGGAGCTAAAGGTGAAAAAGGAGACCAAGGTGAACGCGGTCTGACTGGAGCCCAAGGTGCTAAAGGTGAAAAAGG
>CAJNCC010000048.1:0-212 GCA_905221165.1 bacterium | reverse complement strand
TCAACCAGCGCAAGCACATCAGCAAGTACGTCGGCTTCGACAAGTGCAAGTACATCAGCAAGTACGTCAGCTTCAACCAGCGCCAGCACATCAGCAAGTACGTCGGCTTCGACAAGTGCAAGTACATCAGCTAGCACATCAGCTAGCACATCAGCAAGCACATCAGCAAGTACGTCAGCTTCAACAAGTGCCAGCACATCAGCAAGTACGTC
>CAJNCC010000047.1:0-221 GCA_905221165.1 bacterium | reverse complement strand
TCTACGAAGCGGTAACCTGGGATATCTTTCTTAGGTTGTTCGCCATCTTCTGTTGGATAGTTTGGAATTTCTTTACCATCTTTATCCTTGTGACTTGTCTTAACTTTCTCATAAACGTGTTCTACATCGCCATTTGGAAGTTTCTTAGTTTCTACGAAGCGGTAACCTGGGATATCTTTCTTAGGTTGTTCGCCATCTTCTGTTGGATAGTTTGGAATTTC
>CAJNCC010000046.1:0-227 GCA_905221165.1 bacterium | reverse complement strand
TCTACGAAGCGGTAACCTGGGATATCTTTCTTAGGTTGTTCGCCATCTTCTGTTGGATAGTTTGGAATTTCTTTTCCATCTTTATCCTTGTGACTTGTCTTAACTTTCTCATAAACGTGTTCTACATCGCCATTTGGAAGTTTCTTAGTCTCTACGAAGCGGTAACCTGGGATATCTTTCTTAGGTTGTTCGCCATCTTCTGTTGGATAGTTTGGAATTTCATTTCC
>CAJNCC010000045.1:0-230 GCA_905221165.1 bacterium | reverse complement strand
GCAAGTACGTCGGCTTCGACAAGTGCAAGTACATCAGCAAGTACGTCAGCTTCAACAAGTGCAAGCACATCAGCAAGCACATCAGCTTCAACAAGCGCAAGCACATCAGCAAGTACGTCAGCTTCAACAAGTGCAAGTACATCGGCAAGCACGTCAGCAAGTACGTCAGCTTCAACAAGTGCAAGCACATCAGCAAGTACGTCGGCTTCAACCAGCGCAAGCACATCAGC
>CAJNCC010000044.1:0-233 GCA_905221165.1 bacterium | reverse complement strand
AGTGCCAGCACATCAGCAAGTACGTCGGCTTCGACAAGTGCAAGTACATCAGCAAGCACATCAGCAAGCACATCAGCTTCAACCAGCGCAAGCACATCAGCAAGTACGTCAGCTTCAACAAGTGCAAGTACGTCAGCTTCAACAAGCGCCAGCACGTCAGCAAGTACGTCGGCTTCGACAAGTGCAAGTACATCAGCAAGTACGTCAGCTTCAACAAGTGCAAGCACATCAGC
>CAJNCC010000043.1:0-234 GCA_905221165.1 bacterium | reverse complement strand
CCTTTTTCACCTTTAGCACCTTGGGCTCCAGTCAGACCGCGTTCACCTTGGTCTCCTTTTTCACCTTTAGCTCCTTGAGCTCCAGTTAGACCGCGTTCGCCTCGGTCTCCTTTTTCACCTTTAGCACCTTGTGCTCCAGTCAGACCGCGTTCACCTTGGTCTCCTTTTTCACCTTTAGCACCTTGGGCTCCAGTCAGACCGCGTTCACCTTGGTCTCCTTTTTCACCTTTAGCT
>CAJNCC010000042.1:0-236 GCA_905221165.1 bacterium | reverse complement strand
TTGGGCGCGTAGCTCAGGTGGTTAGAGCGCACGCCTGATAAGCGTGAGGTCGGTGGTTCGAGTCCACTCGTGCCCATAAAGTTTGGTCCGTTGGTCAAGGGGTTAAGACACCGCCTTTTCACGGCGGTAACACGGGTTCGAATCCCGTACGGACTATTTTGGAGGATTACCCAAGTCCGGCTGAAGGGAACGGTCTTGAAAACCGTCAGGCGTGTAAAAGCGTGCGTGGGTTCGAA
>CAJNCC010000041.1:0-297 GCA_905221165.1 bacterium | reverse complement strand
AAAGGTGACAAGGGTGAAAACGGAAAAGACGGCTTCACACCAGAAGTAACCGTAACAGATAACAATAACGGAACACACACCATCACCATCACCCAACCAGACAACAAACCATCCCTAACAACCATCGTTAAAAACGGTGCAGATGGACAAACACCAAAAGTCAAAGCAGAACGAGATGAAGCGAAGAAACAAACTACATTAACCTTCTACATTGACAAAGATGGCGATGGAAACTACACAGAAGGAACAGACACACTTGTTCAAACAACAGTAGTTAAAGATGGACAAGATGGAGCA
>CAJNCC010000040.1:0-343 GCA_905221165.1 bacterium | reverse complement strand
ATTCCATAGGAAGTTTCTTTGTGTTTGGGATCTACTCTTGTTTCTTTTTGTAAGGGATAAGACTGGACAAACCTGCTAAGAGGCCAAGTCCAAGTAGGGCTAGCTGAGAGGTTTCTTCACCTGTTGCAGGTAGATGAGTTCCTTCTTGAGGTGTGTTAGGAACAACTTCAGGGAGGAACTCTTTTTGGCTTATTGTTTCAAGAGGTTTCTCCTCTTCTTTGTTAGAGAGAAGTGTTGATCCCTTTTCTTCATGAGACTCAGTCGTATTTGCTTTTGTCACGGAAGGAAGAGGGCTAACTGTTTCTTCTTTTTCTGTTTCTGGGGATGGTTGTGGAGTAGGGAT
>CAJNCC010000039.1:0-345 GCA_905221165.1 bacterium | reverse complement strand
TCAACCAGCGCAAGCACATCAGCAAGTACGTCGGCTTCGACAAGTGCAAGTACATCAGCAAGTACGTCAGCTTCAACCAGCGCAAGTACATCGGCTAGCACGTCAGCAAGCACATCAGCTTCAACAAGCGCAAGCACATCAGCTTCAACAAGCGCAAGCACGTCAGCAAGTACGTCAGCTTCAACAAGTGCCAGCACATCAGCAAGTACATCAGCTTCAACAAGTGCAAGTACGTCAGCAAGTACGTCAGCTTCAACAAGTGCCAGCGCATCAGCAAGTACGTCGGCTTCAACCAGCGCAAGCACATCAGCAAGTACGTCAGCTTCAACAAGTGCCAGCACATCA
>CAJNCC010000038.1:0-366 GCA_905221165.1 bacterium | reverse complement strand
CGTATCTTGCCTTGGCGGACGAGCTGGCGGCGAGGGTGTCGGGGAAATAGGTCAATCCAAATCGGGCTGCCCGTGCCTTTATGCTGTTTGGCCGGGTGCGTTAATATGGCGGATTAAAATAAAAATACTTATATCGTCATTTATAGTGGATTAACAAAAACCAGTACGGCGTTGCCTCGCCTTAGCTCAAAGAGAACGATTCTCTAAGGTGCTGAAGCACCAAGTGAATCGGTTCCGTACTATTTGTACTGTCTGCGGCTTCGTCGCCTTGTCCTGATTTTTGTTAATCCACTATAAGATTTCACCATTCCCTCAAATCAATCCAAACAGGAGCTTCATAAATGTACACAAGAATTATGGAAATCA
>CAJNCC010000037.1:0-371 GCA_905221165.1 bacterium | reverse complement strand
GAAATTCCAAACTATCCAACAGAAGATGGCGAACAACCTAAGAAAGATATCCCAGGTTACCGCTTCGTAGAAACTAAGAAACTTCCAAATGGCGATGTAGAACACGTTTATGAGAAAGTTAAGACAAGTCACAAGGATAAAGATGGTAAAGAAATTCCAAACTATCCAACAGAAGATGGCGAACAACCTAAGAAAGATATCCCAGGTTACCGCTTCGTAGAGACTAAGAAACTTCCAAATGGCGATGTAGAACACGTTTATGAGAAAGTTAAGACAAGTCTCAAAGATAAAGATGGAAATGTAATTCCAAACTATCCAACAGAAGATGGCGAACAACCTAAGAAAGATATCCCAGGTTACCGCTTCGTAGA
>CAJNCC010000036.1:0-370 GCA_905221165.1 bacterium | reverse complement strand
GAAGCTGACGTACTTGCTGATGTACTTGCACTTGTCGAAGCCGACGTACTTGCTGATGTGCTTGCGCTGGTTGAAGCCGACGTACTTGCTGATGTGCTTGCACTTGTTGAAGCTGACGTACTTGCTGATGTGCTTGCACTTGTTGAAGCTGATGTACTTGCTGATGTGCTGGCACTTGTTGAAGCTGATGTACTTGCTGATGTGCTGGCACTTGTTGAAGCTGATGTGCTTGCTGATGTGCTAGCCGATGTACTTGCGCTGGTTGAAGCTGACGTACTTGCTGATGTGCTGGCAGCCTTGTTGAAGCTGACGTACTTGCTGATGTACTTGCACTTGTCGAAGCCGACGTACTTGCTGATGTGCTTGCGCT
>CAJNCC010000035.1:0-386 GCA_905221165.1 bacterium | reverse complement strand
TTAGGTTTTTCACCTTCCTCAGTTGTGTTATATGGTGTGTCATATGGTGAGTTTGGTGTGTCTTGACGAGGTTTTTGAATTTCTTTACCTTTTTCGTCTACGTAAGTGATGATGACGTCACCTTCTTTAGGTTTCGTTGGATCTTCTTTCACTTCTTTGTAAACGTAAGTGATGATTGAACGTGGTTTATCAACTTTACCTTTAATTGGATCAGATGATTCCAAGTGTCCATCTTCGTCGACTTTACCTACTGGGTAGTCACCTTTCGGTACGATCTTGTATGTCTTACCGTCTGGAGTCTTGATAGTGTTAGGTTTTTCACCTTCCTCAGTTGTGTTATATGGTGTGTCATATGGTGAGTTTGGTGTGTCTTGACGAGGTTTTTG
>CAJNCC010000034.1:0-388 GCA_905221165.1 bacterium | reverse complement strand
AAGACTTAATCCCTTCAGAAACAACAGAAGGAAAAGTAGGAGATGAGTACACAACAACTGGAAAAGTTATTCCAGGATACCTACTTGTTCGTGTTGAAGGAGAAGCTAAAGGTAAGATTGGCACAGATGGTTCAACAGTAACATATGTGTACAAACCAATCGGATCATGGATTCCAAATATTCCAGGACAACCAACAAGCCCAATTAAGTATCCAAACGATCCAGCAGATCCAACAAAACCAGGTCAACCAACAGAAGTGTTACCATACGTACCAGGATTCACTCCAGAAGATAAAGATGGCAACCCACTGAAACCAGTTGATCCAACAGATCCAACAAAAGGATATGTAGTACCAAACATCCCAACAGATCCAAGTCAAGATACAGT
>CAJNCC010000033.1:0-395 GCA_905221165.1 bacterium | reverse complement strand
TTAAAAAAAACTCCATTGAGTCTGGCTTAAAATTGTGTTACAATAAGCCTTGAAAATGAATGAAAGTATATGGAAAAAGTATGAAAAAACGACCAGTAATTGGAATTACAGGAAATGAAAGACCCTTCCCGGATGATCCAGACGCGAATATGAGTTATGCGGCGACTGGTTTTGTCGAAGCGGTCAAAGAGGCAGGAGGGATTCCCTTGATCTTGCCAATTGGAGATGCAGCCTTAGCCAAAGACTACATATCGATGATTGATAAGCTCATCATTACCGGTGGACAAAATGTCTTGCCCAAGTTTTACGGAGAAGAAATCACCATCGACAGTGATGACTACCTCTTGAAACGCGATCTCTTTGAGTTGGCCTTGATTGAAGAAGCGCGTGCGGCT
>CAJNCC010000032.1:0-403 GCA_905221165.1 bacterium | reverse complement strand
ATATGATATACTATAAGTGTAAATCATAAGAAAAGGAGATTTTTATGAGAAAATCAAAAAAAATTTTGGTTACAAGTTTAGCAGCAACTACTTTTGCACTTGTTTCTCTTTCAGATACAATGGGGATGTTGCCTTTCTCATCTCAGAAAGTATCTGCTCAAGAAAAGGATACGTCTAAAAATGGTAAGATTGTAAAAGAGAATACAAAACCCGCACCAAAACCCGCGCCGAAGCCGGCACCAAAACCCGCACCAAAACCTGCGCCGAAGCCAGTACCAAAACCCGCACCAAAACCCGCGCCGAAGCCAGTACCAAAACCTGCGCCGAAGCCGGCACCAAAACTTGCGCCGAAGCCAGCATCAAAACCTGCGCCGAAGCCAGCACCAAAACCTGCGCCGAAGCC
>CAJNCC010000031.1:0-451 GCA_905221165.1 bacterium | reverse complement strand
GTTTCTAATACATACCCAGAAGGCGGTAAGTTCGATAAAGATAAAGACACTGATCAAGAGTTCAAAGTAACGCTTAAAGAACGTGTTGTACCAGTTACACCAGATCAACCAAAAACTCCAGGAACTCCAGTGGATCCAAACAACCCAGATGGACCTAAATACCCAGCTGGCTTGGAAGAAAAAGATCTAAACAAAACTGTTACACGTACAATTACATACGTATACGAAGATGGCACTCCAGTCTTAAATGAAGACGGTACTCCAAAAACAGTAACACAAGAAGCTAAATTCACACGTGAAGCTAAGGTCAACTTGGTAACAGGTGAAGTGACTTACGGAGATTGGTCAGAAGCAAAAGACTTATCTGAAGTAACATCACCAGTGGTTAAGGGATTTGTAGCTGACAAATCAAGTGTTGCGGTGGTAAATGTAACAGGTGATTCTGAAGATA
>CAJNCC010000030.1:0-453 GCA_905221165.1 bacterium | reverse complement strand
TACCATTCGCATACGCTCGAATCTTGGGCAGGAAGTCTGGATCCCAATCTAAAAAAATCCAAAGTTAAGGTTTTAGAGGCTTCTGAAGGAATGACATTGGATCGTGTCCCTGGTCTAGAAGATGTGGAAGCAGGTGATGGAGTTGATGAAAAAACGCTCTATGATCCTCATACTTGGCTAGATCCTGACAAAGCTGGCGAAGAAGCTCAGATTATCGCTGATAAACTTTCAGAGGTGGATAGTGAACATAAAGAAACTTATCAGAAAAATGCGCAAGCCTTTATCAAAAAAGCTCAAGAATTGACAAAGAAATTCCAGCCTAAATTTGAAAAAGCGACTCAGAAAACTTTTGTAACACAGCATACAGCCTTTTCTTATCTAGCTAAGCGATTTGGACTCAATCAACTTGGAATCGCAGGTATCTCTCCAGAACAAGAACCAAGTCCAAGACAA
>CAJNCC010000029.1:0-467 GCA_905221165.1 bacterium | reverse complement strand
TACCGCTTCGTAGAGACTAAGAAACTTCCAAATGGCGATGTAGAACACGTTTATGAGAAAGTTAAGACAAGTCACAAGGATAAAGACGGAAATGAAATTCCAAACTATCCAACAGAAGACGGTGAAAATCCTAAGAAAGATATCCCAGGTTACCGCTTCGTAGAGACTAAGAAACTTCCAAATGGCGATGTAGAACACGTTTATGAGAAAGTTAAGACAAGTCATAAGGATAAAGATGGAAATGAAATTCCAAACTATCCAACAGAAGACGGCGAACAACCTAAGAAAGATATCCCAGGCTACCGCTTCGTAGAGACTAAGAAACTTCCAAATGGCGATGTAGAACACGTTTATGAGAAAGTTAAGACAAGTCACAAGGATAAAGATGGAAAAGAAATTCCAAACTATCCAACAGAAGACGGTGAAAATCCTAAGAAAGATATTCCAGGCTACCGCTTCGTAGAGAC
>CAJNCC010000028.1:0-479 GCA_905221165.1 bacterium | reverse complement strand
GGTTCATGGGTACCAAACATTCCAGGTCAACCAACAGACCCAATCAAGTATCCAAACGATCCAACAGATCCAACAACACCAGGCAACGACAAACCAGTTCTTCCATACGTACCAGGTATGACTCCTAAGGACAAAGATGGTAATCCGTTGAAACCAGTAGATCCAAACGATCCAACTAAAGGATATGAAGTACCAAATGTTCCAACTAACCCAGGTGAGGATACACCGATCAATTATGTGAAGGATACACAAAAAGCTAAAACGACTTTCGTAGATGAAAAAGGAAATCCAATTCCAAGTGTTGATGCTATTACTGAAGAAGGTGACTCAGATACACCACTTACAAAAGAGGCTGATGTAAAAGCTAAGATCAAAGAACTTGAAAACAAAGGTTATGAATTAGTTTCTAATACATACCCAGAAGGTGGTAAGTTCGATAAAGATAAAGACACTGATCAAGAGTTCAAAGTAACGCTTAA
>CAJNCC010000027.1:0-577 GCA_905221165.1 bacterium | reverse complement strand
CCATAGTAACCTTCGATGAAACCACGGTTCTTGATTTCAGCGTAATCTTCCACTGTCACATTGCGAAGAACTGGAACTTGACTTTCTTTGAGCATGTGTTTCAAAGTTGTCAAACCATAGAAGACCGCATCTGTGTCTTTTCCGACGATGGAAATTGAGTTATCCTTGATGGTCAAGGTATAGGCATCAATCTTGTCAAAAAGACCCGCTGAAACATTAGACAAGTTTTGTTCTGCTTGTGATCCGCGTCCATGCACTCCAAGATAGATATTAGTTGCGCCAGCAACTGCTGATTGACTAGTAGTGTAGGATACTTGATTGTCCTGCAAGACACTCTTCAAGCGATTACGAGTATAAATATCGAGTTGATCTCCCATTACCAGATTGACTTGCTTACGAAGAGCTGTTACTCCTTCTCCATAAGTCACTTTTTGTGGAGTTGGGAAAACTTTGTACTCTTTCTTGAGATAGTCTGCGCTCTTGCTGGCAGCCACAATGCTGTCTTCGCTAGCTGGTTTGCTTGCTGTGAATTGATCCGCTAGTTCAACTGTTCCATCACCTGTTTGCTCGACTTTTG
>CAJNCC010000026.1:0-611 GCA_905221165.1 bacterium | reverse complement strand
AGCGCAAGCACATCAGCAAGTACGTCGGCTTCGACAAGTGCAAGTACATCAGCAAGTACGTCAGCTTCAACAAGCGCAAGTACATCGGCTAGCACGTCAGCAAGTACGTCAGCTTCAACCAGCGCAAGTACATCGGCTAGCACATCAGCAAGCACATCAGCTTCAACAAGTGCCAGCACATCAGCAAGTACATCAGCTTCAACAAGTGCCAGCACATCAGCAAGTACATCAGCTTCAACAAGTGCCAGCACATCAGCAAGTACGTCGGCTTCGACAAGTGCAAGTACATCAGCAAGCACATCAGCAAGCACATCAGCAAGTACGTCAGCTTCAACAAGCGCAAGCACGTCAGCAAGTACGTCAGCTTCAACAAGTGCAAGTACATCAGCTAGCACATCAGCAAGCACATCAGCAAGTACGTCAGCTTCAACAAGCGCAAGCACGTCAGCAAGTACGTCAGCTTCAACAAGTGCAAGTACATCAGCTAGCACATCAGCAAGCACATCAGCAAGTACGTCAGCTTCAACAAGCGCAAGCACGTCAGCAAGTACGTCAGCTTCAACAAGTGCAAGTACATCGGCTAGCACATCAGCAAGCACATCAGCTTCAAC
>CAJNCC010000025.1:0-771 GCA_905221165.1 bacterium | reverse complement strand
TCCTGGAATAACTTTTCCAGTTGTTGTGTACTCATCGCCTACTTTTCCTTCTGTTGTTTCTGAAGGGATTAAATCTTTGCCTTTTTCATCTACATATTTAACTACTAGTTTAGCTTTGTTTGCTACGTAGTTAATTACTGTATCTTGACTTGGATCTGTTGGGATGTTTGGTACTACATATCCTTTTGATGGATCTTTCGGATCAACTGGTTTCAGCGGGTTGCCATCTTTATCTTCTGGAGTGAATCCTGGAACGTATGGTAACACTTCTGTTGGTTGTCCTGGTTTTGTTGGATCCTGTGGGTCATTTGGATACTTGATTGGAGTTGTTGGTTGACCTGGGATGTTTGGAATCCATGATCCGATTGGTTTATACACGTATGTTACTGTTGAACCGTCTTTTCCAATCTTACCTTTTGCTTCTCCTTCAACACGAACAAGTAGGTGTCCTGGAATAACTTTTCCAGTTGTTGTGTACTCATCGCCTACTTTTCCTTCTGTTGTTTCTGAAGGGATTAAATCTTTGCCATTTTCATCTACATATTTAACTACTAGGTTAGCTTTGTTTGCTACGTAGTTAATTACTGTATCTTGACTTGGATCTGTTGGAATGTTTGGTACTACATATCCTTTTGATGGATTTTTCGGATCAACTGGTTTCAGTGGGTTGCCATCTTTATCTTCTGGAGTGAATCCTGGAACGTATGGTAACACTTCTGTTGGTTGTCCTGGTTTTGTTGGATCCTGTGGGTCATTTGGATACTTGATTGG
>CAJNCC010000024.1:0-890 GCA_905221165.1 bacterium | reverse complement strand
GATGTACTTGCACTTGTCGAAGCCGACGTACTTGCTGATGTGCTTGCACTTGTTGAAGCTGACGTACTTGCTGATGTGCTTGCGCTGGTTGAAGCCGACGTACTTGCTGATGTACTTGCACTTGTTGAAGCTGACGTACTTGCTGACGTGCTAGCCGATGTGCTGGCACTTGTTGAAGCTGATGTACTTGCTGATGTACTTGCACTTGTTGAAGCTGACGTACTTGCTGATGTGCTTGCGCTCGTTGAAGCCGACGTACTTGCTGATGTACTTGCTGACGTGCTTGCGCTGGTTGAAGCTGATGTACTTGCTGATGTGCTTGCGCTGGTTGAAGCCGACGTACTTGCTGATGTACTTGCGCTGGTTGAAGCTGATGTACTTGCTGACGTGCTTGCGCTTGTTGAAGCTGACGTACTTGCTGATGTGCTTGCGCTGGTTGAAGCTGATGTGCTTGCTGATGTGCTTGCTGATGTACTTGCACTTGTTGAAGCTGATGTACTTGCTGACGTGCTTGCACTGGTTGAAGCTGATGTGCTTGCGCTCGTTGAAGCCGACGTACTTGCTGATGTACTTGCGCTTGTTGAAGCTGACGTACTTGCGCTTGTTGAAGCTGATGTACTTGCGCTTGTTGAAGCTGACGTACTTGCTGACGTGCTTGCGCTTGTTGAAGCTGATGTACTTGCTGATGTGCTTGCGCTCGTTGAAGCCGACGTGCTTGCCGATGTACTTGCGCTGGTTGAAGCTGACGTACTTGCTGACGTGCTTGCCGATGTACTTGCGCTGGTTGAAGCTGACGTACTTGCTGACGTGCTAGCTGATGTACTTGCACTTGTCGAAGCCGACGTACTTGCTGATGTGCTTGCACTTGTTGAAGCTGACGTACTTGCTGA
>CAJNCC010000023.1:0-1277 GCA_905221165.1 bacterium | reverse complement strand
GGTGAACGCGGTCTGACTGGAGCCCAAGGTGCTAAAGGTGAAAAAGGAGACCGAGGCGAACGCGGTCTAACTGGAGCCCAAGGAGCTAAAGGTGAAAAAGGAGACCAAGGTGAACGCGGTCTAACCGGAGCACAAGGAGCTAAAGGTGAAAAAGGAGACCAAGGTCAGGCAGGTCGTGACGGTGTAACTCCAACCGTAACCGTTAAAGATAATAAAGATGATGGCACTCATACTATCACGATTAACGACGGTAGAGGTAATGTTACAAGTACTGTTGTAAGAGATGGTTTCGATGGCGCAAGTCCATTAGTTGCGACTCAACGAAATGACGCAGATAAAACAACGACCGTTATCTTCTATTATGACCAAAATGATAACAACGAATTTGATGCAGGAGATATAAAACTAAAAGAAGTTGTCATTGCAGATGGTGCTAAAGGTGAAAAAGGGGACCAAGGCGAACGTGGTCTAACCGGAGCCCAAGGTGAAAAAGGAGAACGTGGAGACCGTGGTGAAACAGGAGCAGCGGGACGTGACGGAAAAACTCCAAAAATCACAACTGCTCGTGGAGCAGACGGCCGTAGTACTGATATTACATTTACTATTCCTGGTGAAGAACCTGTAACAGTTAACATTAAAGATGGTAAAGATGGACGTACACCAACCATTGACTTAAATGCATTGGTGGAAGCAGTTAGAAGAGGTGTTGGATCAACTTCTAATTCACAACCTTCTGGAACATCAAGAAGTGCAAGAAATAGAAGAGCATTACCAGATGAAGATAGAAGAGCAACTGAGTCATCAGAAACAGTACAACCATCAACTACAGGTTCACAACCATCAGCTACAGGCTCAACAGCATCACAACCAACATCAACTCAACCTAAACCATCAGGTGAATATGCGGGAACCGAAATAAAAGCATATTATGATAATAATAATAATGGTGTATTTGATGAAGGTGATGAGTTGATATCAAGTACTGTTATTCCTCCTGCTCCAAAAGGAGAGAATGGTAATGATGGTAAAGATGCTATAAGAGGAGCTGAATTATTAAGTGGAATTATAGCTCCAAGGCCAGAAGATGGTAAAGATGGTGATACATACATTGATGCTACAACAGGAGATGTGTATAAAAAGAGAGATGGAGCTTGGGGGAAAATCGGTAATATTAGAGGGCCTCAAGGAGAACAAGGTCCAAAAGGTGACAAGGGTGAAAACGGAAAAGACGGCTTCACACCAGAAGTAACCGTAACAGATAACAATAACGGAACACA
>CAJNCC010000022.1:0-1440 GCA_905221165.1 bacterium | reverse complement strand
ATGTACTGACCCCAAAAAGTTGGACAAATAATTATTGAAAGGATTTAGTTCTGTATTGCACAGGACTAAGTCCTTTTAGTTTTACCTTAATTCGTTTGTTGTTGTAGTAATCGATATAGTCTACAATGGCTTGTTCCAATTGATTAAGTGATTTAAAGTTTTTCTCATGGCCATAAAACATTTCGGATTTTAAAATGCCAAAGAAAGATTCCATCATACCGTTGTCTGGGCTGTTGCCCTTTCGTGACATGGATGCTTGAATTCCCTTACTCTCTAGGAACCGATGATAAGAATCGTGTTGGTATTGCCAACCTTGGTCACTATGGAGAATCGTATTCTCGTAGTGTTTCTCTGTGAAGGCCTGTTCCAACATCGTTTTTACTTGTTCTAAATTAGGAGAACAAGAAAGATTAAAAGCAATAATTTCGCTGTTAAAGCCATCTAAAACAGGCGATAAATACAATTTCTGCGTGCTATTTGGAATGGCAAACTCTGTCACATCCGTATAACACTTTTCCATTGGTCTCGATGCTTCAAACTGGCGTTGAATGAGATTCTCTGCTTTCTTGCCAATCTCTCCTTGGTAGGAAGAATACTTTCGTTTACGGCGAATTCGAGCACTTAAACCAAGGATTTTCATCAGATGTTGGACCTTCTTATGGTTTACTATATGACCACGATTCCTCAATTCAAGAGTTATTCGGCGATAGCCATAATTTCCTTTGTGCTCAGTAAAAATAGCTTGAATTTCAGCTTTAAGATCTTTATCTTTGTCAAGCCCATCTAGTTCCTTCAACTGATAATAGTAAGTTGAGCGAGGTAAATGAGCCACTTCAAGAAGTAAATCTAGTCGAAATCCTCCTGAAGCCATTTCTCTAATTGTCTCTGCCTTTCTCGCTGTATGGCTTCGTCCCTGTCTTCCAGCTCTTTTAACTTTTTTAAGTAAGCCACCTCAGTACGTAAGCGTTCATTCTCCTCTTGGAGTCGCTCTAGTTCTGTCATTTCATCCCAAGTTTTCTTCCGTTTACGTCCCATTTTAGTTGGTCTCCCTCTTGTTTTCTCAACAATAGTATACCCGTTTTTCTTGTATTGTGCTAGCCAATTAAGAAGTATCGTACGACTTGGGAGGCCGTATTCAAGAGAAACTCTATCTTTAGTCCAGCCTTCATGTAAGACTTTATTAATCATTTCTTGCTTTAAATCAGGAGAATAGTAACGATTTTTTCCTTTTTTGACGAACTCTATTCCGTAACGATCAATCAATTTAATCATGTACCTAATATTAGAATTGTTTATCCCAAATTTATTTGAAAGCTTCTCTATGCTATATCCTTGTTTTCTAAGTTCATAGATCTGAACTTTATCATCATAAGTTAATTTCATAATAAAAACACCCCAAAAGTTAGATTTTTTCTGTCTAACTTTTGGGGTGCAGTTCAG
>CAJNCC010000021.1:0-2090 GCA_905221165.1 bacterium | reverse complement strand
GATGTCGACTTCAAAAAGTCCCAGTGCTTGCTAGAGGGAAAGGTTTTAACTGCTTCTGATTTTGCTTTTGACCACTATCAAATCATTCAAGAATCGATCAAGCGGATTCAGGGACGTCTCGACTGGAATCCAACCTTCCTCTATCTGTTAGAGGAGCCTTTCACCGTTTATGAAGCAACCGAATTGGTCAATCTGATCAATCCTGGACGTCCCATCGTTAGCAATAACTTCCTCGTGAAATTCGGAGAATTCGTGGAAGAAGTGGGTGTCAAGCGAGTACCTAAGAAAAAACCACGCAAGACCTATCGCTTAAAACAGTAGATCGAGCGGGGTTCATTCTACCAGCCCTTAGTTACTAGTAGTAGCCAAGGGCTTTTTCTGATTTTTCCTGCTCCACTTGTGTGCAAAGTGGTATAATAAACATAATTGAGATCAAAAGAGACAAGACTATGGAAGAAAAAATAATTTTACCACAAAATACACGACTGATGGGGGCTCTGCTTGGTTTTATCGGAGGAGGCCTCGATGTCTTTTGCCACATGCACTACCGGAGTTTGGTCGCGACCCAAACGGGGAACCTCCTGCTTCTCATCGCTGATTGGCACGATCCCCGTGTCGAAAATACCATCATGCGTTTTTCATCTATTCTATTTTTCTCGATTGGCTTTGTGGTTGCCCTCCATATCAAAGAGTATCGCAAGACAGCCTTTTGGCGGACCAAGATGTTGATTCCTTTGTTTGTGGTGACACTCCTGATTCCCTTGGTGTCTGTCATACCACCTGTAGAAGTTCCCTTTATTGCTTTTGGGACAGGGATGATGATGTTGACCTTTACAGGAAGCTTGATTGAAACCCACCCTTACGTGATCTTTATGACTTCCGGCAATTACCGCAAGATGCTGACGGCCTTGTACCGAATCACTCGAGGAAAGGGAGATTTGGACGAGTATCGGCGTCAGGCCATGAATTACGGGATTGTCGTTGGGAGCTTTGTTGCAGGAGCTATTAGCGTAGCCATCCTCATGCATTTCATTCACCAATGGGCCATCTGGCTGATCACAGCCAACCTCTTTTTGATCATGACCTACTACACCGCCAGAGTCAAACAACTCGGCCTGCAAACAGACAATCTATAAAAAGAGGCTGGGACAAAAGTCCTAGCCTCTCAATTATTTTTGGATTGTCGAGCAAGACGCAGTGGTTGAGTGGGCTCTACTACGCTGATTTCATCAGCTTTTACAGCCCTACTCAACTGTGCGGAGGTGGGACGACGAAATCGAATTCTAACGAATTACCGATTTCTGTCCCACTCACTGCTTTCTGTATTTCTATGCTTTTAATTGTAAGAGTTCTTCAATCTCAGCCAGAGTGCTAGCTTGGGAGATGGCGCCACGGAGTTTGGCTGCACCTGAGGTACCACGGAGGTAGTGAGGGGCGAGGCCACGGAATTCACGAACGGCAATGTGCTCACCTTTGAGATCGATCAAGCGTTTCAAGTGTTCGTAAGCGATCTTCATCTTGTCTTCAAAAGTCAAATCAGGCAGGATTTCACCTGTTTCAAAGTAGTGGTTGATTTGGTTGAAGAGATAAGGATTACCCATAGCAGCGCGACCAATCATGACCGCATCAGCACCGACTTCTTCAATCCGTTGTTTGGCATCTTGAACTGTACGGATATCTCCGTTTGCGATAAATGGAATCTTGGTCAGAGCTTGTGCTACCTTGTGAAGGGTCTCAAGGTCCGCATGACCCGTATACATTTGCTCCCGAGTCCGTCCATGCATGGCAAGGGCAGAGACACCCGCAGCTTCAGCAGCGAGCGCATTTTCAACTGCTAGGGAAGGATCCGACCAACCCGTCCGCATTTTAACAGTGAGGGGGATATCAAGGACGGATTGAACCTTATTGATGATGGAGTAGATCTTGTCTGGGTCCTTGAGCCACATGGCACCAGCCTCGTTCTTGACGATTTTATTCACCGGGCAACCCATGTTGATATCGACGATATCGGTCTTGGTGTTTTCTTGGATGAATTCAGCTGCGCGTGCGAGGCTATCTTCGTCACTTCCAAAGAGTTGGATCGATACAGG
>CAJNCC010000020.1:0-4211 GCA_905221165.1 bacterium | reverse complement strand
TACAAACCAATCGGATCATGGATTCCAAATATCCCAGGTCAACCAACTAACCCAATCAAGTATCCAAATGACCCACAAGATCCAACAAAACCAGGTAAGGATAAACCAGTTCTTCCATACGTCCCAGGATACACACCTAAGGACAAAGATGGTAATCCGTTGAAACCAGTAGATCCAAACGATCCAACTAAAGGTTATGAAGTACCAAATGTCCCAACTAATCCAGGTGAGGATACACCAATTAACTATGTTCCAAATCCTAAGGAAGTAGAAAAACCTGTTAAACCAGGTCAACCTTCTAAACAAGAAACACCTAAATATGTTGATGGTCAAAAAGAATTGCCTAACACAGGTACAGAAGCTAACGCTAGCCTCGCAGCGCTTGGACTTCTTGGAGCCCTAGGTGGATTTGGACTTCTTGCTCGCAAGAAAAAAGAAGACTAAAAACTCATAGTTTTTGAGAAGATGATTCGTCATCTTCTTTTTTTACTCTTTGTCAACTTTAGTGGGTTTAAGAAAAGCGGCTCCATAATATCTATAGGGGATGTACCCGCGACAAATAGTACATCTCAGAAATAGTATATATTCATTTTTGAGATTATAGTTTATTGTCTTCTATGTTGTATTTTTATGCAATATATATCCAAGTATGTTTAGGAAGAGTTTGATAATATTATTTTTTTGTACCTAGGCAACAAAAATAATATATATAAATCGAGCATAAATAAGATATATTTATTGACGAGTTGATTCTATTTATGATAAAATGGCAGAGTTCTTTTTAGAACTAAAAAATTTAACATATAAATTTATATGTATTTCTAAGAACTGTAAAAATTTAAGTTGAGAGAAAAAGGAGAAAACATGTATTCAAGAACAGGAAAATACCATGGAAGAAGAGCCCAACGTTTTTCTATTCGTAAGTATAGTTTTGGGGCAGCCAGTGTTCTATTGGGAACAGCTCTCCTATTAGGAACAAATGCTGTTAAAGCTGATGAAACAAATGTTGCGACTACAAAAGCGCCAGAAATTACAAATTCTGATAAACAGAAACCTGATTCAGCCATAACAACACCAGTTGTTGAGGAACTTCCAGAATTAAAGCTTGATGCTGTAAAAGCAGATGAAAAACCTGAAGTAAAAGAAGAGGCTAAAACTGAAGCAACACCTGTAGCAGAAAAAGAAGTTACTGATAAAGCAGAAAAAGAAAAATCTGATAAAGAGCAAGTTGACAAAAAAGAAGTAGATAAAGAAAAGGCTGAAACAGTAAAACCTAAAGATGAAGTTAAATCAGTTCTTACTCAATTGACTTCAGAAGCAGAAGTAATGGCAACAGTTGCTTCAAACTTTTCAGATGAAGAAGTCAAAGATGTTGAACCTAAACAAAAATTGTCAGCTGCAATTGCTGCAGTCAAGCTTGAAGCGGTAGCGGCAAAAGGTTTGCTCTATTCTAACGATTCTACGGAAGAACAACTAACAGCCCAAGTAAATCGCATCTCATCTGCTATCGAAGCAGTCTACGCTGAAATGAAACGTGCAGGTCATGCAGGTAAAGTAGAAGCTGTGCTTGGAGCTACAGATGCTAAAGATCAAACCATTACAGGTAAAGGTGTTATCAGAAATGGTAATGCAATTGTAACAGTTAATAATGCCTATGTGACTATGAACGCAGATAATACTGCACCTAAAGCATGGGGAATTGATGTGGTATTTGATACATCTCAAGCGCAAAATGGTGATACTACTACGATTGAGATGAAAAACTTGACAGGATTTGGAGATAGTTTCAAACCTGGTACAAAAATAACAGCAGCAGATGGAACTGTAATTGGAGAGGTTGTATCTAAAGCAACTACTAACTCTGCAGGAAGTAGAGGAGGAGAAAGTCCATTCTGGTCTCAACGTAAGAAAGATGGTAAGACTTATGAAGAGCGTCTTGCTGAACAACCAGCTATTCCGAATGAAGTAGGGACTACTACTTACACGATTAGATGGAATGACAAGGCGAAAAACTATGCTGTAACAACTTTCTATGCAGAAAACTTAACAGCCATTGATTACTATGCACCTAATATTTCTAAAGATACAGAATACACAGCGGCGATTAGTGTAAATGGTCAACAAATTTTAGAACATAAGTATACTCATAAAGCATCTAAGTCAGCGGCACAAAAACAAAATACTTCTGCTACTATTATGGGAGATAACATTTTAGGGTATAAAGGAAGTGAACGCGTTAGAAAGAGTGATGCAGTAGTTATTAATACTGATAGTGATGTACGTTACGGAAAAGGTTCTAAATTTACGATTACATTACCAAATGATGATTTCACATATTTTAAAACAATTGATGGTTCAAAAAACACTGCCACAAATACTAATAAAGCTGATAGTATAACATACCGCCCTGCAGGTCGTTGGAATAATGTTCAAGCTAATGCAAACAACGTTTGGATTCTTAATGACGGTCGTGATACAAACTTTACATTAAAGGCAACTGTAAAATCACCTACAGAATTAGAAATAGAAGTAATTGACGGTGCAATTCAAGAAGACTCAATAGTTTCTATTGGTTTAGATAAACTTGGGGTTGAAAAAGTTATAACAAACCGTACATTCTCAGACGAGTATTCTAAGTTTATATACGATGAAGCAGGTCGTCTGAAAGTTGGAAGTGTAGTAGGGGATACAGATAAAACTGCTGCAACTCTTACTGTATCAGGTGGAACACCTCTTAATGGAGGAGAAGAAAATGTAACTACCAAAGTTGCAAACGGTTGGAAAGTTGAAGTTGGAGCAGGAGGTAACAGTCCGTTTGAAACAGGTGCTGTTACTATTACTTTAGTAAATATTGAAACAGGTGAAGAGTTTGCATATGAACCAACAAGTTACGATGGTTATGCTAAACCTAAAGAAGATGGTAGCTATGAAACTAAGAACATTTTAGGTAAAAAATATGACGTTTCAAGCCAAGTTCCTGATTTAACTAAAACGATTAATGGTGTTGAATACATCCGTGTTAATGTTCCAGCCAAAGGAGCAACAGGAACAGTTAACATTGGTCCAAAACGCGCGAGTTCTATCTATAGTTCAGAAGAACTTCAAGCGAATGGAGTAAACCCTAATGCCTTTGTAAATAACGTTGTTTACTACTATGTTAAGAAAACAAAAGTAGAAGAGGTAAATCGTACGATTAAGTATGTTTACGCAGACGATGTTAAGGATCTTGCAGGACAACAAGTATTTGAACCAACAAAACAAACTGTAAGCTATACAGGTACTATCCAAGTAAATGAGAAAAATGAAGCGCAGGTAGATGCCAATAGAAAACCTATCTATATTAATTGGGTTGGAAACGGTGATACAAACCTTCCAGAAGTAACAGTACCTCAAAAAGAAGGTTACATTGCAAGTGTAGAAAAAGTTCCGGTACAGCCAACAACTGCAACAGATGAAGATTACGAATATGTTGTTACCTATACAGCTATCCAAAAAGCTAAAACAATATTTGTCTACCAAGACAAAGATGGTAATGTTAAGCAAGTGGAAGGTAACACGCCAATCTCTGAAATAGGTAAAGGTGGAGACAAACTTACAAAAGCAGATGAAATCGCTGCGAGAATCAAAGAAGCTCAAAACAAAGGATATGAATTAGTTTCTAATACATATCCAACAGATGGCGTCTTTGATAAAGATGTCGACACTGACCAAGAGTTCACAGTAACACTTAAAGAACGTGTTGTACCAGTTACACCAGATCAACCGAAAACACCAGGGACACCAGTAGATCCAAATAACCCAGATGGACCTAAATACCCAGCTGGCTTGGAAGAAAAAGATCTAAACAAAACAGTAACACGTACCATCACATACGTATACGAAGATGGCACACCAGTATTAAACGAAGACGGCACTCCAAAAACAGTAACACAAGAAGCTAAATTCACACGTGAAGCGAAAGTTAATTTAGTTACAGGAGAAGTTACATATGGAGATTGGACTCCAGCACAAGATTTAGCTGAAGTAACATCACCAGTAGTTAAAGGATACTTAGCTGACAAAGCAAGTGTTGCGGTGGTAAACGTAACAGGTGATTCTGAAGATATCAAGGAAGTAGTAACCTACAAACCACTAGGTTCATGGGTACCAAACATTCCAGGTCAACCAACAGACCCAATCAAGTATCCAAACGATCCAACAGATCCAACAAC
>CAJNCC010000019.1:0-5266 GCA_905221165.1 bacterium | reverse complement strand
AGCTAAGCGACTTCCATATCTCACAGGGGGCAACCCCCAACTACTTCCGGCGTTCTAGGGCTTAACTTCTGTGTTCGGCATGGGTACAGGTGTATCTCCTAGGCTATCGTCACTTAACTCTGAGTAATACCTACTCAAAATTGAATATCTATTCAAATCAAGAAAACCATTCGCTTTCATATTCTCAGTTACTTTGGATAAGTCCTCGAGCTATTAGTATTAGTCCGCTACATGTGTCGCCACACTTCCACTTCTAACCTATCTACCTGATCATCTCTCAGGGCTCTTACTGATATAAAATCATGGGAAATCTCATCTTGAGGTGGGTTTCACACTTAGATGCTTTCAGCGTTTATCCCTTCCCTACATAGCTACCCAGCGATGCCTTTGGCAAGACAACTGGTACACCAGCGGTAAGTCCACTCTGGTCCTCTCGTACTAGGAGCAGATCCTCTCAAATTTCCTACGCCCGCGACGGATAGGGACCGAACTGTCTCACGACGTTCTGAACCCAGCTCGCGTGCCGCTTTAATGGGCGAACAGCCCAACCCTTGGGACCGACTACAGCCCCAGGATGCGACGAGCCGACATCGAGGTGCCAAACCTCCCCGTCGATGTGAACTCTTGGGGGAGATAAGCCTGTTATCCCCAGGGTAGCTTTTATCCGTTGAGCGATGGCCCTTCCATACGGAACCACCGGATCACTAAGCCCGACTTTCGTCCCTGCTCGAGTTGTAGCTCTCGCAGTCAAGCTCCCTTATACCTTTACACTCTGCGAATGATTTCCAACCATTCTGAGGGAACCTTTGGGCGCCTCCGTTACCTTTTAGGAGGCGACCGCCCCAGTCAAACTGCCCGTCAGACACTGTCTCCGATAGGGATCACCTATCTGGGTTAGAGTGGCCATAACACAAGGGTAGTATCCCAACAACGTCTCCTTCGAAACTGGCGTCCCGATCTCTTAGACTCCTACCTATCCTGTACATGTGGTACAGACACTCAATATCAAACTGCAGTAAAGCTCCATGGGGTCTTTCCGTCCTGTCGCGGGTAACCTGCATCTTCACAGGTACTAAAATTTCACCGAGTCTCTCGTTGAGACAGTGCCCAAATCATTACGCCTTTCGTGCGGGTCGGAACTTACCCGACAAGGAATTTCGCTACCTTAGGACCGTTATAGTTACGGCCGCCGTTTACTGGGGCTTCAATTCATACCTTCGCTTACGCTAAGCACTCCTCTTAACCTTCCAGCACCGGGCAGGCGTCACCCCCTATACATCATCTTACGATTTAGCAGAGAGCTGTGTTTTTGATAAACAGTTGCTTGGGCCTATTCACTGCGGCTGACTTAAAGTCAGCACCCCTTCTCCCGAAGTTACGGGGTCATTTTGCCGAGTTCCTTAACGAGAGTTCTCTCGCTCACCTGAGGCTACTCGCCTCGACTACCTGTGTCGGTTTGCGGTACGGGTAGAGTATGTTTAAACGCTAGAAGCTTTTCTTGGCAGTGTGACGTCACTAACTTCGCTACTAAACTTCGCTCCCCATCACAGCTCAATGTTACAGATATAAGCATTTGACTCATATCACACCTCACTGCTTAGACAGACACTTCCAATCGTCTGCTTTAGTTAGCCTACTGCGTCCCTCCATCACTACATACTCTAGTACAGGAATATCAACCTGTTGTCCATCGGATACACCTTTCGGTCTCTCCTTAGGTCCCGACTAACCCAGGGCGGACGAGCCTTCCCCTGGAAACCTTAGTCTTACGGTGGACAGGATTCTCACCTGTCTTTCGCTACTCATACCGGCATTCTCACTTCTATGCGTTCCAGCACTCCTCACGGTACACCTTCATCACACATAGAACGCTCTCCTACCATACCTATAAAGGTATCCACAGCTTCGGTAAATTGTTTTAGCCCCGGTACATTTTCGGCGCAGGGTCACTCGACTAGTGAGCTATTACGCACTCTTTGAATGAATAGCTGCTTCTAAGCTAACATCCTAGTTGTCTGTGCAACCCCACATCCTTTTCCACTTAACAATTATTTTGGGACCTTAGCTGGTGGTCTGGGCTGTTTCCCTTTCGACTACGGATCTTAGCACTCGCAGTCTGACTGCCGACCATAATTCATTGGCATTCGGAGTTTATCTGAGATTGGTAATCCGGGATGGACCCCTCACCCAAACAGTGCTCTACCTCCAAGAATCTCTAATGTCGACGCTAGCCCTAAAGCTATTTCGGAGAGAACCAGCTATCTCCAAGTTCGTTTGGAATTTCTCCGCTACCCACAAGTCATCCAAGCACTTTTCAACGTGCCCTGGTTCGGTCCTCCAGTGCGTCTTACCGCACCTTCAACCTGCTCATGGGTAGGTCACATGGTTTCGGGTCTACGTCATGATACTAAGGCGCCCTATTCAGACTCGGTTTCCCTACGGCTCCGTCTCTTCAACTTAACCTCGCATCATAACGTAACTCGCCGGTTCATTCTACAAAAGGCACGCTCTCACCCATTAACGGGCTCGAACTTGTTGTAGGCACACGGTTTCAGGTTCTATTTCACTCCCCTCCCGGGGTGCTTTTCACCTTTCCCTCACGGTACTGGTTCACTATCGGTCACTAGGGAGTATTTAGGGTTGGGAGATGGTCCTCCCAGATTCCGACGGGATTTCACGTGTCCCGCCGTACTCAGGATACTGCTAGGTACAAAGACTATTTTAAATACGAGGCTATTACTCTCTTTGGCTGATCTTCCCAAATCATTCTTCTATAATCTTTGAGTCCACATTGCAGTCCTACAACCCCGAAGAGTAAACTCTTCGGTTTGCCCTCCTGCCGTTTCGCTCGCCGCTACTAAGGCAATCGCTTTTGCTTTCTCTTCCTGCAGCTACTTAGATGTTTCAGTTCACTGCGTCTTCCTCCTCACATCCTTAACAGATGCGGGTAACAGGTAGTACCTGTTGGGTTCCCCCATTCGGAAATCCCTGGATCATCGCTTACTTACAGCTACCCAAGGCATATCGTCGTTTGTCACGTCCTTCTTCGGCTCCTAGTGCCAAGGCATCCACCGTGCGCCCTTATTAACTTAACCTTATTTTTTTGACCTTTCAGTCATAAACTCTTATTAATACTACAGCGTTTTCGGTTTATTTTCTTGTTACTATTTGATATAGATATTCAATTTTCAATGTGCATTACTTGGTGATCTCTCACCAATGGAGCCTAGCGGGATCGAACCGCTGACCTCCTGCGTGCAAAGCAGGCGCTCTCCCAGCTGAGCTAAGGCCCCACAAGACCTCTCAAGACTAAACAAGACCAATGTGCAGTTCCTTATCCTTAGAAAGGAGGTGATCCAGCCGCACCTTCCGATACGGCTACCTTGTTACGACTTCACCCCAATCATCTATCCCACCTTAGGCGGCTGGCTCCTTACGGTTACCTCACCGACTTCGGGTGTTACAAACTCTCGTGGTGTGACGGGCGGTGTGTACAAGGCCCGGGAACGTATTCACCGCGGCGTGCTGATCCGCGATTACTAGCGATTCCGACTTCATGTAGGCGAGTTGCAGCCTACAATCCGAACTGAGACTGGCTTTAAGAGATTAGCTTGCCGTCACCGGCTTGCGACTCGTTGTACCAGCCATTGTAGCACGTGTGTAGCCCAGGTCATAAGGGGCATGATGATTTGACGTCATCCCCACCTTCCTCCGGTTTATTACCGGCAGTCTCGCTAGAGTGCCCAACTAAATGATGGCAACTAACAATAGGGGTTGCGCTCGTTGCGGGACTTAACCCAACATCTCACGACACGAGCTGACGACAACCATGCACCACCTGTCACCTCTGTCCCGAAGGAAAACTCTATCTCTAGAGCGGTCAGAGGGATGTCAAGACCTGGTAAGGTTCTTCGCGTTGCTTCGAATTAAACCACATGCTCCACCGCTTGTGCGGGCCCCCGTCAATTCCTTTGAGTTTCAACCTTGCGGTCGTACTCCCCAGGCGGAGTGCTTAATGCGTTAGCTACGGCACTAAACCCCGGAAAGGGTCTAACACCTAGCACTCATCGTTTACGGCGTGGACTACCAGGGTATCTAATCCTGTTTGCTCCCCACGCTTTCGAGCCTCAGCGTCAGTTACAAGCCAGAGAGCCGCTTTCGCCACCGGTGTTCCTCCATATATCTACGCATTTCACCGCTACACATGGAATTCCACTCTCCCCTCTTGCACTCAAGTTAAACAGTTTCCAAAGCGTACTATGGTTAAGCCACAGCCTTTAACTTCAGACTTATCTAACCGCCTGCGCTCGCTTTACGCCCAATAAATCCGGACAACGCTCGGGACCTACGTATTACCGCGGCTGCTGGCACGTAGTTAGCCGTCCCTTTCTGGTAAGATACCGTCACAGTGTGAACTTTCCACTCTCACACTCGTTCTTCTCTTACAACAGAGCTTTACGATCCGAAAACCTTCTTCACTCACGCGGCGTTGCTCGGTCAGACTTCCGTCCATTGCCGAAGATTCCCTACTGCTGCCTCCCGTAGGAGTCTGGGCCGTGTCTCAGTCCCAGTGTGGCCGATCACCCTCTCAGGTCGGCTATGTATCGTCGCCTTGGTGAGCCGTTACCCCACCAACTAGCTAATACAACGCAGGTCCATCTGGTAGTGATGCAATTGCACCTTTTAAGTAAATGTCATGCAACATCTACTCTTATGCGGTATTAGCTATCGTTTCCAATAGTTATCCCCCGCTACCAGGCAGGTTACCTACGCGTTACTCACCCGTTCGCAACTCATCCGGAGAAGCAAGCTCCTCCTTCAGCGTTCTACTTGCATGTATTAGGCACGCCGCCAGCGTTCGTCCTGAGCCAGGATCAAACTCTCATTAAAAGTTTGAGTTCTCACTCATTTCTGTCACTGACAGATTTATTGTTTTTTCATTGTTCAGTACTACAACAGTTGTTGTAGTGCCCTGCACATTGGTTCGTCTTGTTCAGTTTTCAAAGGTCTTTGTCACTTACTTCTCTCAAGTGACAACTATATTAGTATATCACAGCTGCTTTTTCTTGTCAACACTTTTTTGAAACTTTTTTGAACTTTTTTCATCAAGTGCCTCAACCGCAACATACCATAGTCCGTACGGGATTCGAACCCGTGTTACCGCCGTGAAAAGGCGGTGTCTTAACCCCTTGACCAACGGACCTGAGCTGTTATTTTCAACTCTTACTATTATACCGACTTTTTCAAACTTGTCAACACCTTTTTT
>CAJNCC010000018.1:0-6048 GCA_905221165.1 bacterium | reverse complement strand
ATCTAGCTAAGCGATTTGGACTCAATCAACTTGGAATCGCAGGTATCTCTCCAGAACAAGAACCAAGTCCAAGACAACTAACAGAAATTCAGGAATTTGTTAAAACCTATAAAGTTAAGACGATTTTTACAGAAAGTAATGCTTCTTCGAAAGTAGCTGAAACTCTTGTCAAATCAACAGGTGTGGGGCTTAAAACTCTGAATCCTTTAGAGGCAGATCCACAAAATGACAAGACTTATTTAGAAAACCTAGAAGACAATATGAGTATTTTAGCAGAAGAATTAAAGTGAGAAAAGAATGAAAATCAATAAAAAATATCTAGCTGGGTCAGCAGCTGCACTTGTTTTAAGTGTCTGTGCTTATGAACTAGGTTTGCATCAAGCCCAAACTGTAAAAGAAAATAACCGTGTTTCATACATTGATGGCAACCAACCAAGCCAAAAGGCAGAGACTTTGACACCTGATGAAGTCAGTAAAAAAGAAGGTATAAATGCCGAGCAAATCGTCATCAAGATTACGGATCAAGGTTATGTGACTTCTCATGGAGACCATTATCATTACTATAATGGCAAGGTTCCTTATGATGCTATCATCAGTGAAGAACTGCTGATGAAAGATCCGAATTATCAGTTGAAGGATTCAGATATTGTTAATGAAATCAAGGGTGGCTATGTGATTAAGGTAGATGGTAAGTATTATGTCTATCTAAAGGATGCAGCACATGCTGATAATGTTCGCTCAAAAGAAGAAATTACTCGTCAGAAGCAGGAACACGGTAGTAATCACGGAGGTGGATCTAACGATAATGCGGTAGTAGCTGCTAGAGCTCAAGGCCGCTATACAACGGATGATGGTTATATCTTTAATGCATCTGATATTATAGAAGATACAGGTGATGCCTATATCGTTCCTCATGGCAATCATTTCCACTATATTCCTAAGAGTGACTTGTCTGCCAGTGAATTAGCTGCAGCTCGAGCCTTCTTATCTGGTAAAGGTAGTCAAACAAGCTCAGTTGGGTATCGTCCGTCATCAAATTCTTCTAGCAGTAGCTCATCAGAGACATCGAATAGTAGTTCATATGGACAAACTAATCAAAGCAATGTTGAGGCAAATACCAGAAGATGGACTCCAAGTGTTAGCCCACAAGTGGATAATAGCTATCAAGCTAGTCCAAGTGAAGACGTATCCAGTCTCTTGAAACAGCTTTATGCCTTGCCGCTTAGCCAACGACATATGGAATCAGATGGGCTTGTTTTTGATCCAGCGCAGATTACAAGAAAAACTGCGAATGGTGTTGCAGTGCCACACGGAGACCATTATCACTTTATCCCTTATTCTCAAATGTCTGATTTAGAGCAGAAGATTGCAAGAATGATTTCTGAAAATTATCAAGGAAATCATACTACTGCAGGTGGTAAAGAATTAAAACCAATTCCGACTCCAAGCCTTCCAAAACCAATTCCATCTCCTGTTTTGCCAGCTCTTAGCTTAAAACCTTTGAAACCTATTGTAAAGCCGGCTCCTACTCCAAATCCTAAAATAGACTCAAATTCTTCTTTGGTTAGTCAGCTGGTACGAAAAGTTGGAGAAGGATATGTTTTCGAAGAAAAAGGAATCTCACGCTATGTCTTTGCGAAAGATTTACCATCTGAAACTGTTAAAAATCTGGAAAGCAAGTTATCAAAACAAGAGAGTGTGTCACACGCTTTAACTGTTAAAAAAGAAAATGTACCACCTCGCGACCAAGAATTTTATGATAAAGCATATAATTTATTGGCCGAGGCTCATAAAGCCTTGTCAGAAAATAAGGGTCGTACTTCTGATTTCCAAGCCTTAGACAAATTAGCAGAACGCTTGAATGATGAATCTTCTAATAAAGGAAAATTGGTAGATGATTTATTGGCATTCCTAGCACCAATTACTCATCCAGAGCGACTTGGCAAACCAAATTCTCAGATTGAGTATACTGAAAATGAAGTCCGCATTGCTCAATTAGCTGATAAGTATACAACGTCAGATGGTTACATTTTTGACGAACATGATATTATCAGTGATGAAGGAGATGCCTATGTAACGCCTCATATGGGACATAGTCACTGGATTGGAAAAGACAGCCTTTCTGATAAGGAAAAAGCTGCAGCTCAATCTTATACTAAAGAAAAAGGAATTCTACCTCCGTCAGCAGACGCAGATGCTCAAGCAAATCCAACTGGAGATAGTGCAGCGGCCATTTACAATCGTGTGAAAGGTGAGAAACGAATTCCACTCGTTCGACTTCCATACATGGTTGAGCATACAGTTGAGATTAAAAATGGTAATTTAATCATTCCTCATAAGGATCATTACCATAACATTAAATTTGCTTGGTTTGATGATCACTCATACAAAGCTCCAAATGGCTATACCTTGGAAGACTTATTTGCGACGATTAAGTATTATGTTGAACATCCTGATGAACGTCCACATTCTAATGACGGATGGGGAAATGCCAGCGAGCATGTCTTAGGTAAGAAAGACCACAGTGAAGATCCCAAAAAGAACTTCAAAGCGGATGAAGAACCAGTAGAGGAAACACCTGCTGAGCCAGAAGTCCCTCAAGTAGAGACTGAAAAAGTAGAAGCCAAGCTCAAAGAAGCAGAAGCTTTACTTGCTAAAGTAACAGATGCTAGTCTGAAAGGCAATGCGACAGAAACCCTAGCTGGTTTACGAAATAATTTGAGCCTGCAAACCATGGATAATAATGGTATCATGGCAGAAGCAGAAAAATTACTTGCGTTGTTAAAAGGTAGTAATCCTTCACCTGTAAATAAGGAAAAAACAAACTAATGAAAAATGGGAGTCTCGATAAAGGGGCTTTCATTTTTATTATGTATATACGAAAAATTCTTGACAAGCAGTACTAAAAAGAGTAAACTATTAACTAGTTAATTAACTGGTTTATTGTTTTATAGTGAATCAAATAGAGTTAAGAAAAGAGGAAAGAATGAAAATCAATAAAAAATATCTAGCTGGGTCAGCAGCTGCACTTGTTTTAAGTGTCTGTGCTTATGAACTAGGTTTGCATCAAGCCCAAACTGTAAAAGAAAATAACCGTGTTTCATACATTGATGGCAACCAACCAAGCCAAAAGGCAGAGACTTTGACACCTGATGAAGTCAGTAAAAAAGAAGGTATTAATGCCGAGCAAATTGTTATCAAGATTACGGATCAAGGTTATGTGACTTCTCATGGAGACCATTATCATTACTATAATGGCAAGGTTCCTTATGATGCTATCATCAGTGAAGAACTGCTGATGAAAGATCCGAATTATCAGTTGAAGGATTCAGATATTGTTAATGAAATCAAGGGTGGCTATGTGATTAAGGTAGATGGTAAGTATTATGTCTATCTAAAGGATGCAGCACATGCTGATAATGTTCGCTCAAAAGAAGAAATTACTCGTCAGAAGCAGGAACACGGTAGTAATCACGGAGGTGGATCTAACGATAATGCGGTAGTAGCTGCTAGAGCTCAAGGCCGCTATACAACGGATGATGGTTATATCTTTAATGCATCTGATATTATAGAAGATACAGGTGATGCCTATATCGTTCCTCATGGCAATCATTTCCACTATATTCCTAAGAGTGACTTGTCTGCCAGTGAATTAGCTGCGGCCCGAGCCTTCCTAGCTGGGAAAGGTAATCAACCAAGCTCAGTTGGGTATCGTCCTTCAACAAATTATTCTAACAGTAGCTCATCAGAGACATCGAATAGTAGTTCATATGGACAAACAAATCATAGTAAAGTTGAGGCAAATACCAGAAGATGGACTCCAAGTGTTAGCCCACAAGTGGATAATAGCTATCAAGCTAGTCCAAGTGAAGACGTATCCAGTCTCTTGAAACAGCTTTATGCCTTGCCGCTTAGCCAACGACATGTGGAATCAGATGGACTTGTCTTTGATCCTGCGCAGATTACAAGAAAAACTGCGAATGGTGTTGCAGTACCACACGGAGACCATTATCACTTTATTCCTTATTCTCAAATGTCTGACTTAGAGCAGAAGATTGCGAGAATGATTTCTGAAAATTATCAAGGAAATCATACAACTGCAGGTGGTAAAGAATTAAAACCAATTCCGACTCCAATCCTTCCAAATCCAATTCCTGCTCCAGAGCCTACCCCAATACCAAGTCCACAACCTGTACCAAATCCTAAACCAACTCCAAGCAATCCAATTGATGGAAAATTGGTAAAACAGGTGATTCGAAAGGTGGTTGATGGATATGTCTTCGAAGAGAATGGAATTTCGCGTTATATTTCTGCCAAGGAACTTTCAGCAGAAACTGTTGCAGCCATTGATGATAAACTTGCCAAACAAGAAAGTTTGTCTCATGAGTTAGGAGCTAAGAAAACCAATCTTGCATCTGCTGATCAAAAATTTTACAACAAAGTTTATGATTTACTAGCAACAGTTCATCAAGATTTGATTTCCAATAAAGGGCGCCAAGCTGATTTTGACGCTTTGGATAGACTATTGGAACGTCTCAACGATGAGTCAAGTGATAAGGTCAAGTTAGTTGATGATATCCTTGCTTTTCTAGCGCCGATTCGTCATCCAGAACGTTTAGGAAAACCAAATGCACAAATAGCTTACACAGATGATGAGATTCAAGTAGCCAAGTTGGCAGGCAAGTATACAACAGAAGATGGCTATATCTTTGATCCCCGTGATATCACCAGTGATGAGGGGGATGCCTATGTAACTCCGCATATGAGCCACAGTCATTGGATTAAGAAAGAAAGTTTGTCTGAAGCTGAAAGAGCAGCAGGTCAAGCTTATGCTAAAGAGAAAGGTTTGACGCCTCCTTCAACAAATCATCAAAGTTCAGGAAATACTGAGGCTAAGGGAGCAGAAGCGATTTACAATCGAGTAAAAGCAGCTAAGAAGGTACCACTTGACCGTATGCCTTACAATCTCCAACATACTGTAGAAGTTAAAAATGGAAGTTTGATTATACCTCATTATGACCATTACCATAACATCAAATTTGAGTGGTTTGACGAAGGTCTTTATGAGGCTCCTAAGGGCTATACTTTAGAGGATCTCTTTGCGACTGTGAAGTACTATGTTGAACATCCAAACGAACGTCCACATTCAGATAGTGGTTGGGGAAATGCAAGTGACCATGTTCAAAGAAACCAAAATGGTCAAGCTGATAACAATCATACGGAAAAACCATCAGTAGAGAAACCTCGGACAGAAAAACCTGAGGAAGAAAAACCTCGCGAAGAGAAACCACAGAGTGAGAAACCAGAGTCTCCAAAACCAACTGAGGAGCCAGAAAAAGAATCGCCAGAGGAATCAGAAGAACCTCAGGTTGAAACTGAAAAGGTTGAAGAAAAACTGAGAGAGGCTGAAGATTTACTTGGAAAAATCCAGGATCCAATTATCAAGTCTAATGCCAAAGAAACTCTCACAGGATTAAAAAATAACCTGCTATTTGGCGCCCAAGACAACAATACTATTATGGCAGAAGCTGAAAAGCTATTAGTCTTGTTAAAGGAGAGTAAGTAACTATACAACTATTATAGAAGATAAAAAGGGAGCAGAATATGGATTCTGTTCTCTTTTTTATGAAATTGTGTAAAAATTCTTGACATATTTTCTAAATAAAGATAAACTATTTACTAGTTAATTAAATGGTTAAACACTAGTTAAGGAGTTATAGTGAAAAAGAGGACGATTTTAGTATTGATGACCAGTGTATTGGCTCTGGTATTAGCTGCTTGTGGCCAAAAGGAAAGCCAGTCAGGTAAAGGGATGAAAATTGTGACCAGTTTTTATCCTATCTATGCCATGGTCAAGGAAGTATCTGGTGACTTGAATGATGTTCGAATGATTCAGTCAAGTAGCGGAATTCACTCCTTCGAACCTTCAGCAAATGATATTGCAGCCATCTATGATGCAGATGTCTTTGTTTACCATTCGCATACGCTCGAATCTTGGGCAGGAAGTCTGGATCCCAATCTAAAAAAATCCAAAGTTAAGGTTTTAGA
>CAJNCC010000017.1:0-7117 GCA_905221165.1 bacterium | reverse complement strand
ACAGAAGATCACTCTAGCCTAGCAGCTCTTGGACTTCTTGGAGTATTGAGCGGATTTGGTCTTGTGGCACGCAAGAAGAAAGAAGACTAAGCTTTCTAATTGATAATTTGTTAGTTTAGTTGCTATTGACTAGAAAACCGATGATTTATTCATCGGTTTTTTGCTTATAAAAATATAGTGCTATTTGTATAATGAAATAAATTTAAATAGGATATCTATTGTAATATTTCACTATTAAATAGTATGATTATTAAAATTTACTATATCAAAAAAATAAAATTATCAATTTTATTGATTTTAAATAAAGGATATGGTATCATCAAGTTGTATGCTGGATACGTTTTTATGATATAAAAAATATATACATATTTACTATAATACAATGTTTTTGTATCAATGATATTGAAAGCAAAATAAAAATAAGGAGGTTGTGAGTCTCATGCAAGGCAAACAACAACAAGATTTTCGAACTGAGAAGTACATTCGTTACGGTATTCGTAAGTACAGCTTTGGAGCAGCATCAGTAGCGATTGCGGCTGGTTTGATGTTCCTAGGTAACGGTGCAGTATCAGCGACTGAAGTACAATCAGCAGAAACAACTATTTCAACACCTACTCCTAGTCAAGATGATAAGGATAAGGAAAAGGCTGAGCCTAAAGCTGAAACAGTAGAAACTGCAAAACCTGAAACTACAAAAGCTGCAGAAGTAAAACCTGAAGTCAAAGCAGAAGAGGTTAAGAAAGTAAACAAGGCTATCCTTAAAGTAAGTATTGCTACTTTGGAGTCTAAACTTTCAACTGCTAAATATGCAGATGCTACAGTAGTAAGCTCAGCTAAGGAAGTGTTGGCAACAGCCAAAGTAGCTCTTGCTAAGGCTGAAGCTAGCCAAGCAGATGTAGATGCCCAAGCAGAAACTGTATCAGCTTTGAGCACAGTTGTAACTGAGTCAAATACTGTTGGATTCGATAAGAAACAAGCAACTGAAAAAGAAGCAGCAAAAGCTGAAGCAGAAAAAACTGCAACTCCAGTTGAAAAAGCTCTTTCAGTAGCTACAACAACTCTGACGCAAGTATCGTCAGAAGCTGAAGTAACTAACAAATTGGCTGAAACTGAACTTGCTAAGGCAGATGTCAAAGAAGAAAACAAGGCAGCAGTTACTGCAGCAGTCGCTAAAAACCAAGCAGTTCTTACTGAAACTAAGGCTCTTCTTGCTGATAAGAGTGTTACAAAAGAGCAAGTAGATGCTCAATTGGAACGCCTTAACGAATCAATCCTTGCAGTTTATAATGAATTGAAAAACGCAGGAATCGGCAGTGATGGTAGATACGGAGTTGCTCTTTCAGCTAATGAAGGCTATACAGCTAACTCTACAGCTTTAAGAAAAGAAAATGGCGAGTTTGATGGTTCGACTGGTAAATCTTACAAAGTACTAGACGGTAACGACAAATATAAAATTTATGTTCATGGATATCAATCAGACAATACAGATGTGCCTGCGGCTAATAGTGGACAAGCAGGGATAAGTGGTCGTACTGATATTCCTTTATCAAAAACAGAAGCTCAGAAACTTGGTCGTGAAGCTGCTCTATGGAAAGGGAAACTTCGTGCTACAGGAAAAACTAATGGGAATACAATATGGGGTGCAGGAGGTGCTTATGAGTATCTAGCTACAGAAATCTACGGATATACTTATGAGCAAGGAAACCACTATGTATATATCACTGATGCTAAAAAACGTTTCACTTTATCACCAGAAGCAGAAGCTGCGGGATATAAAATTAAAGATATCCAACTTAGCAATTTAATTCCGGGTACTGGATATAATGAAAAAACAGATACAGTAGAAGGATACGTAGCATCTACTCTTCAAAACGGTGTTTATGATATGCGTTATATCGTTACAGTTGAAAAAGATGGTCAATCTCAACAAGTTACTTTCCGTGACTTAACAGCTGGATGGATTGGATGGCAAGACTCAACAGCTCCATTAATTAAAGGTACATCTACAATGGTCACAATCGGAGATGAAGTGAACCATAATATTAAATATGTTGACAACGATGGAATGAGTCGTGATGAAAGAACTGGTTATGTATACAGAAGTAATGGAGAAAAAGTTGTTGCCGGTTCAAAAACGGCTCCTGGAGGCACGAATGGAGCAACCTTTACTGCAGTTGATGGATCTAAAGTAAATACCCAGAACGGACCACAAACTGTCACAGCCCACACAGCCTTAAATGGTAATTTTACGGGAAGTAAAACTTCGATAAATGATGTTGTACCAGGATTAAATTATGATCCAAAAACTGGAGATATTACAGGAACAGCGTCAAAAGCTGGAATTTATACAGCAAATGTTTACGCCAAAGACTATAATAATACAACCAATGCGAAAAATCAGGATTGGAATATGTATGGTCAAGAAGCTCATGAAAATATTACGATTGCAGTAGCTCCAAAAATTACTGTATCTAATGTTGAAGCGTATGCAACAAAAGTTCCAGTATCTGTTTCTAACGGTGCTAATAAAGCAGAAATCACAATGCCAGATGGAACAGTTACAAAATTAGTTGTAAAAGACGGTAAATGGACTGTAGCTGCAGGAACTACTAATACAGCTGTAAAAGAAGGAGATCAATTAGGAGATGCTTCAGCAACAGCAGATTCTAAAATTAATATTCCAGTTACTTCAGATTCTACACAATATGTTGGGGTAGATAGTATTGTAGCTAAAGCAACTACTGATAAAGTTCATGCGGACTTACAACGTGAAGTTGTGAAAGTGAAAGATGCAAATAATAAAGAATATACAGCTACATTTAATAGTGCAACTGGTAAATATGCTCTTGCAAATGAAGATGCCTATGTCCTAAAAGACAATGGAGATGGAACTACAACATTAACAGAACGTCGAGTTTATACAGATGCAAAAGCAGATGGAAGTGTTGACTATATTGTATACGAATTTACTCGTACATGGAATGCAACTTCAAATGCAGCTACTTTAACAGAAAAAGTTGCAGAAATTCGTAAAAACGGTGAAGTAACAGCAGTAGGAGATGTAACTCGTACAGTTACTGCATTACCAAAAGCACAAACAGCTGATACAAAAGGAGTTACGGTTACTGTAACTTATGATTCAGCAACAAATAAATGGACTGCTTCTGATGGATCTACAGTTACTGCTGAAAAATCCAATGCGGGATGGAAGATTTCTACAGATTCAGGATTCAAAGGATATGTAGCATATCGTGAAGCATCAAGTACAGATGTAGCATCTATCCAAAACGACAAACCAGCGGGGACATCAACAAGTTATGCAGATACTCAAGGAAATTCTGTTGACTTATTGAAATCACCAAAAGCAAATGTAGCATTTGAAGATAAAATTGACGATGAGTCAGATGATGCTCAATCTGAAACAATTAAAACTAAATTAACGGTTACTTCACCAAGTGGAGCTAAAAAAGAATTTAACTTAGCTGATGCTGAAGAAAAAGCATTTATTCAAGCACAACGTACTGCAGCAGAAAAAACAAAAGCAGCAGCAGAAGCTGTAGCAAATGCTCAAGGTACAGCAAATGAATTAGCTAAACTTCAAGAATTAGTAGACCGTCAAGATAGAATTGTAGAGGATGCACAAAAAGCAGTAGATGATTTACATCTACGTACAATTTCACCAACAGCAGAAGACTTAGCTGAGAAAAAATTAAAAGCAGCAAAAGAACAACAAGCTTCACTAAAAGCAGAATTAGATAAAGCGGTAGCAGCATTACCTGGTGTAGAAGCAAAAGTAAAATCAGCTCGTGATGAAGCTCTTGCAGCTGAAAAAGCTGTAGAAACAGCTCGTGAAGCATTGAAAACAGCAGCTGAGAAGAACTTAGCAAACCCAGAAATCGCAGCATATACTCTAGGTGAGTATGGAAGTTACAAAGTAACAGTAAGAGCTGTTGACTCAAACGGTGTTGTAACAACTCCAACAGTAGGAAAAACAGATTCAGGAGAAGTTACAGAAGACGCAGTTGCAGAAACAACTTACTACATCGTAGTTTCTAAACCTGAAAAATCTTCTGGAGCAGAAGGTCAAGAACAAACTGATTCAATGGAAAAAGGATTCAAGACTGGATTGCCAAATGATGCAGAAGTATCTGACTACAAACTAGTAGATCCAGTATCAGGTAAAAAAGTAAGTTCTGTAACTACTGATGAAGGTACTTATGAAATTGATGAAAACACAGGTAAAGTGAACTTCACACCAGCTCCAGGATTCATCGGTACGGCTAAACCTTTAACAGTTTCAGCTAATGTAACGTTAACAGGAGATGATGGTCAACCAGTAGTATTAGAGTCTTCAACTACTTACACACCAACTGTATATGGTGTTAAACCATCAAACGATGAAACTAAAGGAAAACAAGGACAACCTCAAGAATCTAAAACAGGTAAAGAGCGCTTCTCTGAATTAAATACAGGAACTAACACTCCAGATGGAACAAATGTAGACTGGTCTACAGCTAAGTACTCACTAGAAGGTGCTGATGAAGAAGGTAAAGTTGTAGTACCAGGAGAAGGAACATACACAATTGACGAGACTGGTAAAGTAACATTCACACCAGAACCAACATTCAAAGGTAAAGCACAAGGAGTAGAGGTTAAAGTAGCTGTAACAGCGACTGACTCAGAAGGAAATAAAGTTGAAGTTACATCTAGTGGAGAATACACTCCAGAAGTAGAAGAAGTAGAACCAACTGCAGAACCAAAAGAGACAAGTGGAAAACAAGGTAAACCACAAACTCAAGATGCAACTACAATGTTCAAAGAAGGTGACAAATCAGCACCAATCGATAAGTCAACAATCAAACTTGTAGATCCAAATGGTAATGAAGTAACAACAATGCCAGCTCTTAAAGATGGAAAAGAAGTAGGTACATATACTCTAGATCCAGAAACTGGAGTAATCACATTCCAACCAAATAAAGACTTTACTGGAACACCAGACCCAGCGAAAGTAACAGCGGCAGACAAAAATGGTACAAAACTAGAAACAACTTACACTCCAACTGTGACTCCAGTAGTACCAGAAGGACAAGATAAAACTACTACAAACCTTCAAGGATTACCTCAACAAAGTAAAGTGAAATTTACTGAAGGAGATCCTGAATTCCCAATCGATGATAAAGTGCCTGCGATATTTGAAGATGGAACGACTACAAAAGTAGTACCAGGAGAAGGTACATATACAGTAGATCCAGATGGAACAGTTCATTTCCAACCAGAAAAACAATTCACAGGTGTAGCTAAAGGTGTAACTGTAAAACGTGTTGATACAAACGGAACACCAGCTACTGCGAAATACACACCGATTGTTAAACCAGTAGTACCAGAAGGATTCGATAACATTACTACAGGAGTACAAGGTCAAGAACAAAATGGGAAACCTTACTTCAAATCAGGTAATGAAGCAGTACCAATCGATTACGATAAACCAGCAACATTACTAGATCCAGAAACGAAGAAACCTGTTCCTTCAAATGAACTTCCAGCGAAAGATCCAGATGGAAATGTAATTGGTAAGTATACTTTAGATCCGACTACAGGAGTAGTAACATTCACACCAAAAGATAAAAGTTATGTAGGGCCAGTACAACCAGTAACAGTTCAACGTGTTGATAAAAACAATACACCGGCAACAGCTGATTATACTCCAGTAATCGTAGGAGTTAAACCAACGGCTAAGCCAGCTGAATCAACTGATGTACAAGGTGCAACTCAAAAACAACCAATTACGTTTAAAGGTGGAACTGCAGATTTAGAAGATTCAGCTGGAAACCCAATTAAATCAGATCCAGTTCCGATTAATCCAGGTTCAGTTACATTAGTAGGTGAAAATGGAAAACCAACTGATGAAGTAGTTGTAAAAGATCCAAAAGATCCTAATAAAGTAATCGGTAAGTATACTCTTGTAAAAGAGCCTGGTAAAGATCCAGTTGCAGTATACACACCAGAAGACAAAACATATGTAGGACAAGTTCCGCCGGTAACTATTCAAGCAGCAGATATGAACGGAACTCCAGTAAGAACTACGTACACACCTAACATTAAACCTGTTAAACCAACAGCAACACCAGCTAAAACAACAGATGTTCAAGGTAAAGCACAAACAGGATTACCAGAATTCAAAGGTGGAAAAGTAACGATTAACGGTGAAGAGAAAATTGTTCCGATTGATGAAACAAAAGCTCCAAAACTAATCGATCCAACAACAGGACAACCAACTGATAAAGTTGTAGTTGAAGGCGAAGGAACATACACAATCGAAGATGGTAAAGTGAAATTCCAACCAGAACCACAATTTACAGGAACAGCTACAGGAGTAGAAGTTCAACGTGAAGATACAAACGGAACACCTGTAAAAGCTAAATACACTCCAACGGTAACTCCAGTTAAACCAACAGGAGAAGATGTTACATCAGAAGATGTACAAGGAGTACCTCAAACAGGAACACCAGTATTTAAAGGTGGAGATGATGAATTCCCTATCGACGATAAAGTACCAGCTAAACTAATCGATCCAGAAACAGGGAAACAAACTGATGAAGTTGTAGTAGAAGGAGAAGGAACATATACTATCGACGAAGATGGTAATGTAACATTCACACCAGAACCACAATTTACAGGACAAGCAACAGGAGTAACTGTTCAACGTCAAGATACGAATGGAACAACAGTTCAGGCGAAATATACACCTAAAGTTAAAGGTGTAACACCAACAGCAACCCCAGCTAAATCTAAAGATATTCAAGGTAAACCACAAACAGGATTACCAGAATTCAAAGGTGGAACAGTAACGGTTAATGGTGTACCAAAAACTGTTGAGATTGATGAAGCAAAAGCTCCTAAACTGATTAATCCAGAAACAGGAGAACCAACTGATGAACCAGTAGTAATTCCTGGAGAAGGAACATACACAATCGAAGATGGTAAAGTGAAATTCCAACCAGAACCAGACTTTACTGGAACAGGAGAAGGTGTAGAAGTTCAACGTGTAGATAAGAACGGAACACCAGTAACAGCTAAATACACACCAACAGTAACTCCAGTGACTCCAGAAGGAACA
>CAJNCC010000016.1:0-9633 GCA_905221165.1 bacterium | reverse complement strand
TTCAAGGATAAAGACGGAAATGAGATTCCAGGAAATCCAAGTGAAGATGGCGACCAACCTAAGAAAGCTATCCCAGGTTACCGCTTCGTAGAGACTAAGAAACTTCCAAATGGCGACACAGTTCATGTTTATGAAAAAATTATTCCTTCTGTGACACCAGAACCTGCGAAACCATCAGAACCAGCTCCAGCTAAACCAGCTAAGGAATTGCCTAATACTGGTACAGAAGATCACTCAGGCCTAGCAGCTCTTGGACTTCTTGGAGTATTGAGCGGATTTGGTCTTGTGGTACGCAAGAAAAAAGAAGACTAATCTTTTAATCATTAAAGATTAAACAAAGGAATTCAACTTCATAAATGAAAACCCAACTAATCAAACGATTAGTTGGGTTTTTAGGAACTTTATCAACTGTAGTGGGTCGAAGAAAAAGCTAAGTTCGAGAAAGGACACATTTCGTCCTTTCTTTTTTGATATTTAGAGCGATAAAATCTGTTTTTTGAAGTTTTCAAAGTTCTGAAAACCAAAGGAATTTCGTTTGATGAGTTTAATGAGATTATTAGTCGCTTCCAATTTTGCGTTGGAATAGGGTAATTGAAGAGCGTTGACAATCTTCTCTTTATCCTTGAGAAAGGTTTTAAAGACATTCTGAAAAAGAGGATGAACCTGCTTTAGATTGTCCTCGATAAGTCCGAAAAATTTGTCTGGCTCCTTGTTCTGAAAGTGAAAAAGCAAGATCTGATAGAGATGATAGTGGTGTTTCAAGTCTTCTGAATAGCTCAAAAGCTTGTTTGGAATCTCTTTGTTGGTTAGATGCATACGAAAAGTAGGGCGATAAAATCGCTTATCACTGAGTTTACGGCTATCCTGTTGAATGAGTTTCCAGTAACGTTTGATGGCCTTGTATTCATGGGATTTTCGCTCAAATTGATTCATAATTTGAACACGGATACGACTCAAAGCACGGATTAAGTGTTGCACAATGTGAAAGCAATCCAGAACGATTTTAGCACACGGGAAAAGTTGTCTAGCTAAGTCATAGTAGGGACTAAACATATCCATAGTAATGACTTTCACCTGACAACAAACGGCTCTATCTTATCGAAGAAAGTGATTTCGGATGACAGCTTGTGTTCTACCTTCAAGAACAGCGGTGATATTGAGCTTTTCAAAATCTTGAGCAATAAATCTCATCTTTCCCTTAGTAAAAGCGTACTCGTCCCAGAACATAATCTGTGGAAGGCGAGAAAAATCATGCTTAAAACGGAAGTAATTGAGCTTGCTAATGACAGTTGAAGTTGAAATGGACAGTTGATGGGCAATATCGGTCATAGAAGTTTTTCAATAAGCTTCTGAGCAATCTTTTGGTTGACGATACGAGGGATTTGGTGATTCTTCTTGACGAGGGAGGTCTCGGAGACCGCTATTTTCGAGCACTGATAGCACTTAAAACGGCGTTTTTTCAGAAGGATTCTAGTAGGCATACCAGTCGTTTCGAGGTAAGGGATCTTAGATGGTTTTTGAAAGTCATATTTCTTCATTTGACTTCCACAATCAGGACGGGCTGGGGCATCGTAGTCCAATTTGGCAATGATTTCTTTATGTGTGTCCCTATTAATAACATCCATAATTTGGATATTGGAGTCTTTAATGTCTAGTAGTTTTGTGATAAAATGTAATTGTTCCATATGAATCTTTCTAATGAGTTGTTTGGTCACTTTTCATTATAGATCTTATGGGACTTTTTTCTACAACAAAATAGGTTCCATAAGATCTATAGGGGATTTATTCACTACAAATATTATAGAACCACATTAAATACGAATTTTCAACAGCTAAATCAGGAATTCTAAATGAATTTAGCTGAGATTGCCATTCAATATACTTTTAAATATCAAAATACAGATGATAAAGGATTTTTGAAAAAAATCAAACGGGCATATTTAATAAATATACAAAAAATAATTTTTTTACCAATGAAACACAATGCAAAATCATATGTATTTATATAATGAAAACAATTTCAAAAAGGTATTGAGATGGCAAAAAATAGTGAAAAAAGTCAAAATTTGTAGATAATTTTATATAATTCAGACAATTTTTACTATTTTTAGAGCATGAAATAAATAAAAATTAAAATTTTCATGTTGTTTTCAAGCAAATAAATTGAATATAAGTAGCTAGTATGATAGAATTAATATACATGTTTTAGAAGAAAAGTAGTATACGGAGGAATTCCTTTGTTTATGAATGAAATGAAGGAGTTTTAATTTTTACTATATCTATGAACATGATATAAAACAAAAGGAGGTTGTTAGTCTCAATGAAAGGCAAACAACAACAAGATTTTAGAACAGAAAAGTACATTCGTTACGGTATTCGTAAATATAGCTTTGGAGCAGCATCGGTAGCAATTGCAGCTGGTTTGATGTTCCTTGGAAGTGGTGCGGTATCAGCAACGGAAGTTCAAGGTGCTGAAGCATCAGTAGCAGCAACTACTGCCCCAGCAAATCAAGCGGATTCTAATAAAGAGAAGGAAGCCGTTAAGCCAGAAACTAAAGTAGAGGAAGCGAAACCAGAGGAAGCTCCGAAAGAAGTAGCAGCTCCTAAATTGGATAAGACTCAATTAGAAGCTTATGTTAACCAGGTAGCAGGAAATCTAGCTGCAGGTAAATATGCAAACAAGACAGACGAAAGTTTGGCTCTTTTGAATGCGGATTTGGAAGCGGCAAAAGTAGCACTTTCAAGCGCTACAAGTCAAGATGAGTTAAAAGCTGCTTACAACAAACTTGTAACAACTGTAAACTCAAAACTACAAAACAAACCAGTTGATAAAAAAGCAGCTCCAGCAGTTGACACTACAAATGCTAAAGAAACTGTAGGGAAGAAAGCGGAAAATACTGAGAAAAAATCTGACTCAAACGCAATTGAAAACACTGGTTCTAAAGATGAACGTAATGGTAAAGAACTAGTCCAAGGTTCAAACTTACGTTCAGCTAATGAAGGATATACGGCTGCATCTAAAGAGTTAAGAAAAGAAAATGGTGAATTTCTTGGTTCTACAGGTAAATCGTATAAAGAACTAGATGGTAATCCTAACTACAAAATTTATGTTCATGGATATCAATCTGATAACACTGATGTACTTGCGGTAAATGGCGGACAAGCTGGGGTTAGTGGACGTACGGACATCCCTTTATCAAAAACAGAAGCTCAAAAGCTTGGTCGAGAAGCTGCTCTATGGAGCGGAAAGCTCCGTGTTACAGGGAAAGCTAATAAAAATATCGAATACGCATACAATGCAGGAGGTGCCTATGAGTATCTAGCTACAGAAATCTATGGATATACTTATGAACAAGGAAATCATTATGTATATATTACAGATGCAAAAAAACGTTTTAGTTTATCACCAGAAGCAACAGCAGCAGGATACAGAATAACAAATATCGCCTTAAGCAACTTACTTCCAGGATTAGCTTATAATGAAAAAACAGATACTGTAGAAGGATATGTGGCATCTACTCTTCAAAACGGTGTATATGACATGCGTTATGTTCTAACAGTAGAGAAAGATGGAGCTACTCAAGAAGTTACTTTCAGGGACTTAACGGCTGGATGGATAGGATGGCAAGATTCATCTGCACCCCTTATTCAAGGAAAATCAAAATTAGTAACCGTAGGCGACCAAGTTGATCATAATATCAAATATGTTGATAACGATGGAATGAGTCGTGATGAAAGAACTGGATATGCATATGCATTTGAAGATAAAAATAACCCAAATAACCCATTAAACAAACTAAATGGACAAAAAGTTGTTGCCGGTTCAAAAACTGCTTCTAATCTAACACTTGGAGCATCTTTCACTGCAGTTGATGGTTCTAAAATAAAAACTGAGAACGGTCCGCAAACGGTCACAGCCCATACAGCATTGAATGGTACATATACGGGAAGTAAAACTTCGATAAATGATGTTGTACCAGGATTAAATTACGATCCAAAAACTGGAGATATTACTGGAACAGCAAGTGAAGCTGGAATTTATACAGCAAATGTTTACGCCAAAGACTATAATAATACAACCAATGCAAGAAATATGGATTGGAATATGTATGGTCAAGAAGCCCATGAAAATATTACAATTGCAGTAGCACCTAAGATTACTGTTAAGAATGTTGAAGCTTATGCAACAAATGTACCTGTGACTATTTCAAAAGGTGCTAACAAAGCGGAAATTACAATGCCAGATGGAACAGTTACAAAACTTGAAGTTAAAGATGGAAACTGGACAGTAGCAGCAGGTACTACAAATACAGCTGTACAAGAAGGTGCGGTATTAGGGGCTGCATCTACAACAGGAGATTCAACTTTTAACTTAACCGTAACACCAGAATCTACTAAATATGTAGGTGTGGATAATATTGTAGCAAAAGCCACAACTGATAAGGTGAAAGCAAACATCCAACGTGAATTTGCTATGGTAACTGACGCAGCAGGTAATACGTATAAAGCGGTATTTAACCGTGCAACAGGTAAATATTCTTTACCTACTGAAAAAGCTTATGAATTAAAAGACAATGGTAATGGTACATCAACTCTTATTGAACGTCGTGTTTATACTGATGCTCAAGCAAATGGTGATGTTAAATTTGTTGTCTATGAATTTGAACGTACATGGAATGCAACATCTTCAGCGGCAACATTAGTAGATAAGATTGCAGAAATCCGTAAGAATGGTGAGGTAACTGCAGTAGGCGCTGTTACACGTACAGAGACATTGGTTAAAAAAGATAACACATCTTCAGAGCAAGGAATGGTAGTTACAGTAAGTTACGATTCAGTAACAAACCAATGGACATCTTCTGACGGTACAGCAGTTACAGCTAAAGAATCAAATGCTGGTTGGGAAATCGAGACAGCATCAGGATTTAAAGGGTATGTAGCATACCGTGAAGCAAGTTCAACAGACCTAGCATCAATTCACAATGACAAACCAACTGGGGCTTCAACAAGTTATTCAGAAGCAAAAGATACATCAGTAGACTTAGTTAAATCACCTAAAGCAAACGTAGCATTCGCAGATACAATCGATGATAAAACTACAGCTGCAGATTCTGATACAATTAAAACAAAAGTAACAGTAACTGCACCAGATGGAACAGTAACTAATTTTGATGGAGCTCAAGCTGAAGAAACTGCTTATATCACAGCTCAACGTACTGCGGCAGCTAAAACTCAAGCGGCTGCAACTGCTGTAAAAGAATATAAAGATACACAAAATGAATTAGCACGTCTTCAAGAACTATTAGATCGTTCAACAAGAACGGTAGAAGATGCTCAAGCAGCATTAGATAACTTGAAGCTACGTACAATTTCTCCAACGGCTCAAGAATTAGCAGAGAGAAAACTTGCTAATGTAAAAGAGTTTAAAGCATCTATAGAAGCACAATTAGCAACAGCTCAAACAAATCTTTCAACAAAAAATACTGAAGTAGAGTCAACACGTACTGCAGCTTTAGAAGCTGAAAAAGCCGTAGAAACAGCACGTACAGCTCTTAAAACAGCTGCAGAAGCAAACCTAGCTAAAGCTAACGCTTATGTATTAGCTCAAAAAGGACGCTACAAAGTAACAGTAAGCGCAGTAGATTCAAATGGTGTTGTAACAACTCCAACAGTAGATGGAACAAACGCTGGTGAAGTTACAGAAGATGCAGTAGCAGAAACAACTTACTACATCGTAGTAACAGAACCAGAGAAATCATCAGGCGCTCAAGGTCAAAAACAAACTGACTCAATGGCCGACAATTTCAATGATGGAAAAGAAGGAACTACAGTATCAAATTATAAACTAGTAGATCCAAAAACAGGAGCTAAAGTTGAATCTGTAACAACTGATGAAGGAACATACACTGTAGATCCAAATACAGGTGAAGTAACGTTCACTCCAGTAGAAGGATTTGTAGGAACTGCAAATCCAGTAACAGTAGCGGCTGATGTAACATTTAATGATGAATCAGGAAATCCAGTAACAGTAGCGGTAGAAAATGCATATACACCAACTGTATACGGAATTGCACCATCTGCAGATGAGACTACAGGAAAACAAGGACAATCTCAAACCTCTAAATCAGGAAAAGATCGTTTCTCTGAATTAAATAATACAGATAATACATTAGATGGCACAAATGTTGACTGGACAACAGCTGCCTACTCATTAGAAGGAGCTAATGCTGAAGGTAAAGTGGTAGTTGATGGAGAAGGAACATACTCAATCGATCCAACAACAGGTGTAGTAACATTTGAACCACTTCCAACATTTACAGGAAAAGCTAAAGGTGTTAATGTACAAGTATCAGTAACAGCAACTGATTCAGAAGGAAACAAAGTTCCAGTTACTTCAAAAGGTAAATATACTCCAGAAGTAACTCCAGTAACACCGACAGGAGCACCAGTTACATCTGAAGGAAAACAAGGACAAGAACAAACAGGTAAACCTGTCTTTACACAAGGTGATGAAACAGCTCCAATTACTATTAACGAGCAGCAACCAGCTAAATTTGTAGTAAATGGACAACCAGTTGATGACAAAGAAATTCCAGCTACAAAAGATGGAAAAGAAATTGGTAAATACGTAATCGATCCTTTAACAGGTGTTGTAACATTTAAACCAAACAAAGACTTTGTTGGTACACCAGATCCAGCAACTGTTGAAGTTAAAGATAAGAATGGAACACCAGCAACAGCTACTTACACACCAACAGTGACTCCAGTAGTTCCAACGGCAACACCAAAAGAAACAACTGGAAAACAAGGTCAACCACAAACTCAAGAAACAGAGTCAATGTTCAAACAAGGTGATGAAGTAGCCCCAATTGATAAGACAACTGTTAAATTGGTAGACCCAAGTGGTAACGAAGTAACAACAATGCCAGCTACAAAAGATGGTAAAGAAGTTGGAACATACACAATTGATCCAACAACAGGAGTTATCACATTCCAACCAAACAAAGATTTCACAGGCACACCAGATCCAGCTAAGGTTGTAGCGAAGGATACTAACGGAACTAAGGTAGAAACAACTTACACCCCAACCGTAACTCCAGTAGTACCAACAGCAGAACCAAAAGAAACAACTGGAAAACAAGGTCAACCACAAACTCAAGAAACAGAGTCAATGTTCAAACAAGGTGATGAAGTAGCCCCAATTGATAAGACAACTGTTAAATTGGTAGACCCAAGTGGTAACGAAGTAACAACAATGCCAGCTACAAAAGATGGTAAAGAAGTTGGAACATACACAATTGATCCAACAACAGGAGTTATTACATTCCAACCAAACAAAGACTTTGTTGGTACACCAGATCCAGCTAAGGTTGTAGCGAAGGATACTAACGGAACTAAGGTAGAAACAACTTACACCCCAACAGTAACCCCAGTAGTACCAACAGCAGAACCAAAAGAAACAACTGGAAAACAAGGTCAACCACAAACTCAAGAAACAGAGTCAATGTTCAAACAAGGTGATGAAGTAGCCCCAATTGATAAGACAACTGTTAAATTGGTAGACCCAAGTGGTAATGAAGTAACAACAATGCCAGCACTTAAAGATGGTAAAGAAGTTGGAACATACACAATTGATCCAACAACAGGAGTAATTACATTCCAACCAAACAAAGACTTTGTTGGCACACCAGATCCAGCTAAGGTTGTAGCGAAGGATACTAACGGAACTAAGGTAGAAACAACTTACACCCCAACAGTAACCCCAGTAATCCCAACCGCAGACCCAGTTGAAACAACAGACATCCAAGGTAAAGAACAAAATGGTAAACCTGAATTCAAACCAGGCAACCCAGAAGTACCAATGGATGATGAAGTACCAGCAACCTTCGAAGATGGTTCAACAACTAAGACAATTCCAGGTGAAGGAACATACACAGTTTCACCAGATGGAACAGTAACGTTCACTCCAGAGAAGAACTTCACAGGTAAAGGCACAGGCGTAACAGTTAAACGTGTAGATAAGAACGGAACACCAGTAACAGCTAAATACACACCAACAGTAACTCCAGTGACTCCAGAAGGAACACCAGCTGAAACAACAGATATCCAAGGTAAAGAACAAAACGGTAAACCTGAATTCAAACCAGGCAACCCAGAAGTTCCAATGGATGATGAAGTACCAGCAACCTTCGAAGATGGATCAACAACTAAGACAATTCCAGGCGAAGGAACATACACAGTTTCACCAGATGGCACAGTAACGTTCACACCAGAGAAGAACTTCACAGGTAAAGGCACAGGCGTAACAGTTAAACGTGTAGATAAGAACGGAACACCAGTAACGGCTAAATACACACCAAACGTAACCCCAGTAACCCCAACCGCAGACCCAGTTGAAACAACAGATATCCAAGGTAAAGAACAAACTGGCAAACCTGAATTCAAACCAGGCAACCCAGAAGTACCAATGGATGATGAAGTACCAGCAACCTTCGAAGACGGTTCAACAGAAAAAGTAATTCCAGGCGAAGGAACTTACAAAGTAAATCCAGACGGTACAGTAACGTTCACACCAGAGAAGACATTCACAGGAACAGGTACAGGAGTAACAGTTAAACGTGTAGATAAGAATGGCACACCAGTGACAGCTAAATACACACCAACCGTAACCCCAGTAACTCCAGAAGGAACACCTGCTGAAACAACAGATATCCAAGGTAAAGAACAAAATGGTAAACCTGAATTCAAACCAGGTAACCCAGAAGTACCAATGGATGATGAAGTACCAGCAACCTTCGAAGATGGTTCAACAGAAAAAGTCATTCCAGGTGAAGGAACATACACAGTGGCACCAGATGGCACAGTAACGTTCACACCAGAGAAGACATTCACAGGAACAGGTACAGGAGTAACAGTTAAACGTGTAGATAAGAACGGAACACCAGTAACGGCTAAATACACACCAACAGTAACCCCAGTAACTCCAGAAGGAACACCTGCAGAATCTGAAGGACCTAAAGGGCAACCACAAACAGGAACACCTGAATTTAAACCAGGAAACCCTAATGTACCAATCGATGAAACTGTTAAACCAACATTTGACGATGGCACAACTGAGAAGAAAGTACCAGGTGAAGGAACATACATTATCGATGAAAACGGTAAAGTAACCTTCACACCAGAACCTGACTTCGTAGGTAAAGCAACAGGCGTAACCGTTAAACGTGTAGATAAGAATGGTACACCAGTAACAGCTACTTACACTCCAACAGTTCGTCCTGATACTTCATTCGTTGATAAAGATGGCAACCCACTTTCACCAACAGAAGATGGAACTAAACCAACTAAAGATATCCCAGGATACAAGATTGTTAAAACTGAAGTAGACGAAAAAGGAAATACAAAACACATCTATGAAAAAGTTACAACAACTCATAAAGATAAAGATGGCAATGTAATTCCAGGAACAACTACTGAGGAAGGTACAACTCCTAAGAAAGATATCCCAGGTTACCGCTTCGTAGAAACTAAGAAACTTCCAAACGGTGATACAGAGCACGTTTATGAGAAAGTTAAGACAAGTCACAAGGATAAAGACGGAAATGAAATTCCAAACTATCCAACAGAAGATGG
>CAJNCC010000015.1:0-14053 GCA_905221165.1 bacterium | reverse complement strand
CCTGGAACGTATGGTAACACTTCTGTTGGTTGTCCTGGTTTTGTTGGATCCTGTGGGTCATTTGGATACTTGATTGGGTTAGTTGGTTGACCTGGGATATTTGGAATCCATGATCCGATTGGTTTGTACACGTATGTTACTGTTGAACCATCTGTGCCAATCTTACCTTTAGCATCTCCATCTACACGAACAAGTAGGTGTCCTGGAATAACTTTTCCAGTTGTTGTGTACTCATCTCCTACTTTTCCTTCTGTTGTTTCTGAAGGGATTAAGTCTTTTCCTTTTTCATCTACATATTTAACTACTAGTTTAGCTTTGTTCGCTACGTAGTTAATTACTGTATCTTGACTTGGATCTGTTGGGATGTTTGGTACTACATATCCTTTTGTTGGATCTGTTGGATCAACTGGTTTAAGTGGGTTGCCATCTTTATCTTCTGGAGTGAATCCTGGAACGTGTGGTAACACTTCTGTTGGTTGTCCTGGTTTTGTTGGATCTTGTGGGTCATTTGGATACTTGATTGGGTTAGTTGGTTGACCTGGGATATTTGGAATCCATGATCCGATTGGTTTGTAAGTTACTACTTCTGTAGTATTTTTTGAATCTGCAGTTACATTTACTACAGGAACACTTACTTTATCAGCTAAGTATCCTTTAACTACTGGTGATTTAACTTCTGCTAAGTCTTGAGCTTGTGTCCAGTCTCCGTATGTAACTTCTCCTGTAACTAAGTTGACCTTAGCTTCACGAGTGAATTTAGCCTCTTGTGTTACTGTTTTCGGAGTTCCATCTTCATTTAATACTGGAGTTCCATCTGCGTATACGTATGTGATTGTACGTGTGACAGTTTTGTTTAGATCTTTTTCTTCAAGTCCAGCTGGGTATTTAGGACCGTCTGGATTGTTTGGATCCACTGGAGTTCCTGGTGTTTTTGGTTGATCTGGTGTTACTGTAACTTCTTTAGCTTTAAGTGTTACTTTGAACTCTTGATCCGTATCTTTATCTTTATCGAACTTACCACCTTCTGGGTATGTATTAGAAACTAATTCATATCCTTTGTTTTCAAGTTCTTTAATCTTAGCTTTTACTTCAGCTTCTTTTGTAAGTGGTGTATCTGAGTCACCTTCTTCAGTAATAGCATCAACACCTGGAATTGGGTTTCCTTTTTCATCTACAAATGTTGTTTTCGCTTTTTGCGTATCTTTTACATAGTTGATTGGTGTGTCTTGACTTGGATCTGTTGGAAGATCTGGTACTACATATCCTTTTGTTGGATCTGTTGGATCAACTGGTTTAAGTGGATTTCCATCTTTATCCTTAGGTGTGAATCCTTCTACGTATGGTAATGTTTCTGTTGGTTTACCTGGTTTTGTTGGATCATCTGGATTATTTGGATATTTGATTGGATTTGATGGTTGTCCTGGAATATTTGGTACCCATGATCCTAATGGTTTGTATGTTACTACTTCCTTAATATCTTCTGAATCACCTGTTACATTTACCAGTGCTACACTTGCTTTATCAGCTACAAATCCCTTAACTACTGGTGATTTAACTTCTGCTAAGTCTTGAGCTTGTGTCCAGTCTCCGTATGTAACTTCTCCTGTAACTAAGTTTACTTTTGCTTCACGTGTGAATTTAGCTTCTTGTGTTACTGTTTTTGGTGTTCCATCTTCATTTAATACTGGAGTTCCATCTTCGTACACATAAGTGATTGTACGTGTAACAGTTTTGTTTAGATCTTTCTCTTCCAAGCCAGCTGGGTATTTAGGTCCGTCTGGGTTGTTTGGATCTACTGGAGTTCCTGGTGTTTTTGGTTGATCTGGTGTTACTGTAACTTCTTTTTGTTTAAGTATTACTTTGAACTCTTGATCTGTATCTTTATCCGTATCGAACTTACCACCTTCTGGGTATGTATTAGATACTAATTCATATCCTTTGTTTTCAAGTTCTGCGATTTTAGCTTTAACATCAGCTTCTTTTGTTAATGGAGTTTCTGATCCACCTTGTTCTGTAATTTCAGCTGCTCCTGGAATTGCATTTCCTTTTTCGTCTACAAATGTTGTTTTCGCTTTTTGGATTGCTGTATATTTAACAACATATTCGTAATCTTCATCTGTAGCTGTTGTTGCTTGTACTGGAACTTTTTCTACACTTGCGATGTAACCTTCTTTTTGAGGTACTGCAAGTTCTGGAAGATCAGTGCTTTGTCCATCAGTTCCTTTCCAGTTAATATAAACTGGTCTGTCATTAGAGTTAATTACCGCTTTACCTTCTGCAGTTAACTTGATTGAACCTGTGTAGCTGACAGTTTGTTTTTGTGATGGGAATACTTCTGTACCCGCTAAGCCTGCAACATTATCAGCGTATACAAATTTAATTGTACGGTTTACTTCTTCTACTTTTGTTTTCTTAACATAATCATACTGTGCTGGGGTAACAAATGCAGATCCATTTATACCTTTAGCTTTTAATTCTTCTTCAGAATATAAATCTCTTGCTCTTGTCTTCGTAACACTTAGTGTTCCTTTTACGTTTTCAGGAGGAAGATCTGCAAGAATGTATTCTTCTCCATTAACTTCTTTAACTAAGTCTACGGGATCATTACTTACATCATATTTGTTTCCAAGCACATTAGTATAATCTTTTGCACCATCTTCACTTAAAGGAATATTCCCCGTATATTTTGTTGGTTCGAAACCTAAAACTTTACCTGTCACTAAATCTTTGAATGTTCTAACAACAGCTCCTGTTGGTGGCTCACCTTGAACTTTACCGTCACCTATAACTTTCCAACCATTTGGCACTGTAGTTATAACATCTTCTTTCTCACCGTTAACAGATTCTCCACCTGATACAGTAAGAGTTGCTGCAGTTTTATCGTTTCCTACATAACCTTCTTTAATTAATCCATTTTCATAAGTAATATTAGAATATTGACTTGTTAAAGTTTTGTCTTTTATTACTTTTTCAATACCTAAAGCCTGTAAAGCCATAGAAACGGTAGAACCTTCTTGAATAGCACCTTCTGTAACTGTAAGTTCTAACTCAGTTGGTGAGATTAATCTAGGTGTTAATGTGAATCCAGTGTCACGACCATCGTTAAGAATCCAAACATTGTTCTCATTAGCTTTAACGTTAGCCCAACGACTAGTTGGAACATAAGTTATACTATCTCCTTTATTAGGGTTAATAGTTGATGCTGTATTTAATCCATTTACAAAGTTAGAACTTCCTTCAAGTTCTTTGAATTCAGTAAAATCTGCATTTGGAAGTTTGATAGTAAATTTAGATCCTACTCCATAACGAATATCCGAATCAGTTTTTAATACTATTGAATCACTTCTACTTATTTGCTCATTGTTAAGGTATTTCAATCCATTGTTTTCACTTAGTGATGCACTAGTACCTTGTTTTTGATAGCTAGGTTGTTGACCTTTTCTTGTATAAGTATGTTCAAGAACTGTACGCCCATCAATTTTAATAGTCGCTGTATACGGAGTATCTTTTGAAATTTGCGGAGCTAAATATCCTTCACCCGATAAATTACTCGCTCCAAACGACACATTCGGATAGTCTTTTACTTTATCGTTCCACTCGATATTATAAGTATATGTCCCAGTTTCGTTAGCTACCGCTGGTTGCTCAGCAAGACGTTCTGCATAAGTTAAAACCTCATCCCCACGCTTCTTGTCACGTTGCGCCCAATATGGTATCTTTTTGTTATTGCTGTTTCCTGTAGTTGTTTTATAATCGATAGATTTAACTTTACCAACTACTGTTCCATCAGTCGCTCTGATTTCTGTATTTACAGCCAAACCAGCACCTAGCTCAGCTAAGTTAGTAAGTTCAATTTTTGTAATAGAACCCGCTTTAAGAGTTGATGTACTAATAGTAGTATCAAATCCCCATCCTGTAGGAGCCGTATTATCTGCATTCATATCAACATAAGCGTTTGTTACAGCTTTAACTGTTTCTCCGTCTTTAAGAACGTCTTTACCTGTAATTTTTGATGCAGTAGCAGCTAATACCGATTCTACTTTACCTGCATGGCCTGCACGCTTCATTTCAGCATAAACAGCTTCAATCGCAGCAGAAAGACGGTTCACTTGGGCTACTATTTGGTCTTTAGAAGCATCGGATGAAAGTAATCCTTTAGATGCTACTGCTTCAAGCTTCACTGCAGCAATTGCAGCTGACAATTTTTGTTTATATGCATCATCTTTCACTTCTTTATCTGAGAAGTTTGAGGCTACTGTGCCCATAACATCAGCTTCTGAAGTCAATTGAGTAAGAACTGTCTTCACTTCATCTTGTGCTTTTTCTGTTGCAGCTTTTTCAGGTGTTTCTTTGTCAGTTTTTTCTTTAGCTACTTCTTTTTTGTCAGCTTGCTCTTTACCAGATTTTTCTGTTGCAGCTTTAACGGTAACTTCTTTTTCTGCTACAGGTTTTGCTTCAGTTTTAACATCTTCTTTTACTTCAGATTTTTCATCTGCTTTTACAGCATCAATCTTTAATTCTGGAAGTTCCTCCACAACTGGTGTTGTTATAGCTGAATCAGGTTTCTGTTTATCAGAATTTGTAACTTCTGGAGTTTTTGTAGAAGCAGTACTTGTTTCATCAGCTTTAACAGCGTTTGCTCCTAACAGAAGAGCAGTCCCCAAAAGAACACTAGCCGCACCAAAACTATACTTACGAATAGAAAAGCGCTGAGCTCTTCTACCATGGTATTTTTCCATTCTTGAATACATTTTTTCTCCTTTTTTAAAATATGTGTTAATTACGGAATTACACCCAAGTATTTAAACAACGCCTCCATTTCCAGCTTAATTTACAAATCAAAGCAGCTACACTTAGGTACTTAACCCCTAACTTACATTATAACATTATTTTAATTAAAATGTCTAAGTTTATATGCGAAATATGTAGGGAATTTTGATATATATATCAATGTGTTTTCTAGAAATTTTATTCTAAAAAAGTAAGAGGCCGATATGACCTCTTACTTTGATTTTTTATTTACGGTTTGATACGGTGCAACATACGTGGGAATGGAATAGCTTCACGGATGTGTTTTGTACCTGCTGCGAAGGTTACCATACGCTCAATACCGATACCAAATCCACCGTGTGGTACAGTACCGTATTTACGAAGGTCAAGGTAGAATTCGTACTCTGTACGATCCATGCCAAGTTCATCCATCTTAGCAACAAGGGCATCGTAGTCTTCCTCACGCATAGACCCACCGATGATTTCTCCATATCCTTCTGGGGCAAGCAAGTCTGCACAAAGCACGCGCTCTGGATTTCCAGGAACTGGTTTCATGTAGAAGGCCTTGATGGCTGCTGGATAGTTCATGACAAATGTTGGCACACCAAAGTGATTTGAAATCCACGTTTCGTGTGGTGAACCAAAGTCATCACCATGCTCAAGATGTTCGTAGTCAGCGTCTTCATCATTCTCATGCTCTTGCAAGAGGTCAATGGCTTGATCGTAAGTGATACGTTTGAATGGCTCTGCAATGTAGCGTTTCAAGAGTTCTGTATCACGTTCCAAGGTTTCCAAGGCTTGAGGGGCACGGTCAAGAACACCTTGAAGAAGGGCTTTTACATAAGCTTCTTGCAAGTCAAGTGACTCATCATGTGTCAAGTATGAGTACTCTGCGTCCATCATCCAGAACTCAGTCAAGTGACGGCGCGTTTTTGATTTTTCAGCACGGAATACTGGACCAAAGTCAAAGACACGACCAAGAGCCATAGCACCTGCTTCTAGGTAAAGCTGACCTGATTGGCTCAAGTAAGCTGGTGTTCCGAAGTAGTCAGTTTCAAAGAGTTCAGTTGAATCTTCAGCTGCATTTCCTGAAAGAATCGGGCTATCAAACTTCATGAAGCCGTTCTTGTCAAAGAACTCATAAGTTGCATAGATGATAGCGTTACGGATTTGCATCACCGCTACTTGCTTACGAGAGCGTAGCCACAAATGACGGTTGTCCATCAAGAAGTCTGTTCCGTGTTCTTTTGGTGTGATTGGGTAGTCTTGAGATTCACCGATCACTTCGATGTCTGTGATATCCAACTCATAGCCAAACTTAGAACGTTCATCTTCTTTGACAATACCTGTCACATAAACAGAAGTTTCTTGGCTCAAGCGTTTGATGACATCAAACTTCTCAAGTCCCACTTCTTCACCAAATTTTTCTACAAAGTTTGGTTTAAAGGCCACACCTTGGAAGAAGGCTGTTCCGTCACGCAATTGCAAGAAGGCGATTTTCCCTTTTCCTGATTTGTTGGCAACCCAAGCGCCAATCGTCACTTCTTGACCAACATGGTCTTTTACATCAATAATCGTTACACGTTTTGTCATTATTTTTCCTTTTCTTTTATCTTTCCATAAATGCTTTCAAGCGTTTAACTGCTTCTTTAAGCGTGTCTAGGTCTGTCGCATAGCTGAGGCGGACATTTTCTGGCGCTCCAAACCCTGCTCCTGTTATGAGTGCCAAACCAACTTCCTCAAGAATAGCTGTTGTAAAGTCAGTCACATCCGTATAACCTTTCATCTCCATGGCTTTTTTAACATTTGGGAAGAGGTAGAAGGCTCCTTGTGGCTTAACGACTTCAAAACCAGGGACCTCACATAATAGCGGATAAATGGTATTGAGACGCTCCTCAAAAGCTTGACGCATGATATCGACAGAATCCTGTGGTCCTGTTAAGGCTTCAATAGCCGCATATTGAGAAACAGATGTCAAATTTGAAGTTGTTTGTCCCGTCAATTTACTCATAGCTGCAATGATTTCAGGATCACCTACCGCATAACCAACTCGCCAACCCGTCATGGCATAGGCCTTAGATACACCGTTGATAACAATAGTTTGCTTACGAATCGCTTCTGATAGACTTGAGATTGCAACAAATTCATTTCCATTATAAACAAGGCGACCGTATATATCATCTGCTAAAATCAGAATGTCATGCTCAACTGCCCAATTTCCGATAGCTAGTAATTCTTCACGAGTATAGACCATACCAGTCGGATTAGATGGTGAATTGAGAACCAAAACCTTTGTCTTATCTGTCCTAACTAGTTCTAGTTGATCCACCGTGACTTTAAAATCATTGTCTTCTTTAGCTTGAACAAAGACTGGAATCCCTTCTGCCATCTTGACCTGATCTCCATAACTAACCCAGTATGGAGTTGGAATAATAACCTCATCTAAAGGATTGATTACAGCCATAAAGAAAGTATAGAGGGAGAACTTGGCACCTGTAGCAAAGGTAACCTCGTTACTTGCGACAGAATAGCCATAGTAGCGCTCGAAGTAGGTATTCACCGCAGCTTTTAATTCTGGTAGGCCTGAAGCTACTGTATAGAAGGAAGCCTGTCCTTCTCGAATAGCTTTAACTGCTGCATCCTGAATATTTTCAGGAGTGTGAAAATCTGGTTGTCCCAAGGTCAAGAAAAGGACATCCTTACCTTGAGCTTTTAATTTTTTTGCTCTCGCATCACTAGCTAAAGTAACACTTTCTTCCATTTCTAAAACACGCTTGGATAGTTTCATAAGCCCTCCTTATTGACCAATGCTCCTGTTTCAAAATCTACTAGATAAAAATCGGAGCCTGACTTGACTTCCCAGATTGGCTTGTCTTGATAACGACCAAAGGTAATCTTGTCAATCTCGCCAGCTCCTTTTTCCTTAGAAAGAACTTCTGCTTTTTCTTGTGGAATACCCTGATTTAGCTGATAAACGTAAATCTTATGGTCATCTTTACCAATCAGGACAGCAAGTGATTCTTGCTGTTTGTTATGACCAAGAACACTGTAGTAAGATTCCAAGCCATTGTATAAATCAACCTGATCAACCTGCTCTAATCCTGCATACTGCTGAGCTAATTTTTCTCCTTCACTTTTAGCTGTTTGATAGGGTTTCATGCCGAGAGAAACCAGATACAGAAAGGAAGCACTGATAACCACAAACAAAATCGTCATCCCTAGACCATACTGCCACAGTAGATTATTTTTTGCTTTGTTTTGTCTTTTTTTCACTCGTCTATTTTACCATCTATTGGGCTTTATTACAAGTGAATATAAGAACAATCGCACTTTATTTCTTCCTTCAAAGCAAACCGATTTTTCTTGTTTAAAACCGAGCAAGAAAAGTAAAGACAGCTCCAAAATCGACCTATTAAAAAACTTGAGCTTTGGTACTCAAGTTTTTAGAATTTCTTTTAATTTATGGAATTAGTTTATCATCTATTCTTTTAGCCATTTTTCCTAAAAATACAGGCAGTAGAAGGCTAATCATGACTAAAAAGAATCCTAGATAAAGAAATGCTACTACAAAGCCTAAATGGTCAATCAACCACCCTGTCAGCGGGAAGAACACAATCATACTTAGGCTAAACATCATAGAGTAGACACTCAGCATGGTTGCCCTTACTTCACTTGGGAGCCGCTCTTGTAAATCATTGTCAAAAATCGGCTGAAAAAGAGCATATAGAGCATTACTAATCAAATAAACCAAAATATAGATTAGAGGTGTTCCAAAGTAGGACAGCATGTAGGTAACTCCAGTCAGCAGGACGAGAATAGGGAAAATCTTCAAGGCGGCATATTTCCTTCCAATCTTACTTGCTAGATAGACTGCAACAATATTCAAGAGACTTCCAAGTAGCATAACTGCTGAAATTTGCCAACTACTTAAATCTGGTAACTGATTTTGATAGTAAAAATAAAACATGCACATGAGTGTACCAACAATCTGAGACAAAATCATCCAGTTGAAGAGCATGGGATTTCGCTCCAACTCTTCCTTAACAGTCCAAATAATCTGTTTCATGGTCACACTATCAGTTTTTTCTACCTTGACACTGGGTTCTTTCAGCATCCAAATCAAGACAAGAACTATGATAGAAGTGGCAATCATGATATAGTAGGTCAGGTGCAATTGACCATGGACAAAAAATCCCGCCAACACTGTCCCCAAAGACCGAGTTCCTTCTGCTACTCCTGACATGAAACTTGAAATGGATAGATAGCGTTCTTTTAGTCCAGCCTCTACAGCCGAGTCATAGACCATTGCTGCGCTTGTTCCTGAATCAAAATTATAAGACAAGGCACTCACCACCATTGCTAGTGCATAAATCCAAAAATTTCCCTGACCAGCCAACATGAGAATAGAAGACATAATTCCTGCTATACGACTTAAATAAAGGTTGGTTTTATAGGAATAACGATCAGCCAACATTCCAGATGGAATTTCACAGAGAAGACTGGTCGTATGAAAAATACTTTCCAGAAGTCCAATCTGCCAAAGAGACATTCCGTTTTGACTGAGAAAGAGAATCCAAAAGCTGGTAATTCCTAAAAAAGCAAAAAATTCAACTCCGGCCATCAGGCCAATATTTTTCCGATAATTTCTTATTAACATTTTTTCTCCTTTAACAAGTGTATTATTATTTCTTTTGTCCGTCACTTGTTAATCTTTGCCTTACATGATCTCCACCCCTTTTAGAAGCATTCTTAAAATGCCATTATTTTCGTTTAATTGTTTATGAAATGATACCGGAAAAACTGTTTTGTAGTTTCTATTGCAAATTTTCTCGTTTATTTTAGCACTTATATCATCATATTACAAGAGAATATAGGAATATTCTTCAAAAATCAAATATAAACCAGGATCCAAAAAACAGTTCTTACTTTTCCAGTGGCAACTGACTAGAGTTTCAGCAATTTTATAATTTTCAAATAAACTCTGAGCAAATTTCTTGCAAGTCCTTTTGTTTTGTTGTAATATATTTTATAACAACGAGAAACTTCTCGGAAATTTAAGAAAAAGGAGACACATCATGTCTAAAAAAGTATTATTTATCGTCGGATCACTACGTCAAGGTTCTTTCAACCACCAAATGGCTCTCGAAGCTGAGAAAGTACTTGCTGGTAAAGCAGAGGTTAGCTACCTTGATTATTCAGCCCTTCCTCTCTTCAGCCAAGATTTGGAAGTTCCAACACATCCAGCTGTAGCTGCTGCTCGTGAAGCAGTTCTCGCTGCGGATGCCATCTGGATCTTCTCGCCAGTCTACAACTTTTCTATCCCTGGAACAGTGAAAAACTTGCTTGACTGGCTATCTCGTGCCCTTGACTTATCTGATACACGTGGCGCTTCTGCTCTTCAAGACAAGTTTGTCACCGTATCATCTGTAGCCAATGCAGGCCACGATCAACTTTTCACTATCTACAAAGACCTCTTGCCATTTATCCGGACACAAATCGTTGGTGACTTTACTGCTGCACGTGTTAATGACTCTGCTTGGGCAGACGGAAAATTGATTCTCGAAGAATCAGTCCTAAATTCACTTGAAAAACAAGCTCAAGACTTGCTTGCAGCAGTTCAGTAAAAAATAGAGAATTTTAAGAAGTCTAAATCAATTATCGCCACCTCATAGGGTGGCTTTTTTAGACTCTATCAAGATTCTCAGACAAACATCAGCCATCCAAAAAAACCTTGAGTGTTACCACTCAAGGTTTTTAGCAGTCTTTCCATCATGGAAAATCGTCCTAAGAATATTCTTTCATTCGAGATCTATCACTTATCATCTTCTTTCGAGAAATTAGTGACTGCTTTTGGCTGATTAATCTTCTTTTCTTCGTCCTACATATAGGCTCAATAGAATACCGCTACCTAAAAGAACAGAGATATAATCAGATTGGCTTCCAGTTTCAGGTAATTTGTCCCCATGGTTTTCTTTACCTGTAGTTGGTGCTACTGGGTTAGAAGTTAACGGTGTTACCGGTTGAACTGGTACATTTGGATTTGGTTGTGTTGGAACTTCTGGAATGTTTGAAGTTGGTTTGTCATTGACTTCTGGCATACCAGGTACTCCGCCATTAAACTCTGGAATTTCTTGTACCGGAGGTGTTGGCATCCCTGGAACTTCTGGATTAGGAAGTTCATTGACTTCTGGCATTCCTGGTACTCCACCATTAAACTCTGGAATTTCATGGACTGGTGGTGTTGGCATTCCTGGCACTTCTGCTTCAGGAAGTTCATTCACTTCTGGCATTCCTGGTACTCCACCGTTAAATTCTGGTACTTCGTGCACTGGTGGCGTTGGAATTTCTGGAAGTTCTAATTCTGGTTTTTCATAAACCGGAGGATCAAGTGGTGTTACCCCTCCTGTATATTCCGGTAATTCATTAACTGGTGGAACTGGTTTGTCATTTGATGGTGTTACTGGTTTGTCTTGGCATCCACATTTACCATCTTTGCCGTCTTTGCCGTCTTTACCGTCGCGACCATCACGTCCATCTTTGCCATCTTTAATAACTGTTTTTGTCACAGTTCCGTCAGAATTGATGATTGTGATTGTATGACTACCATCACCATTATCTTCAACAGAAACTTTTGGTGATTTACCATCTTTACCGTCTTTAATCACCATTTCTGTCTTACTTCCATCAGGATTAGTGATTGTTACAACGTGAGTTCCATCGTTATTATTTTTAACAGTTACAGTTGGTGAAACTCCATCTTTACCGTCTTTACCATCTTTGATAATAGATTTGTATTCACGGCCATCCGAATCAACGATTGTCAATGTGTGAGTTCCGTCTCCGTTATCAACGATGTTCGCTTTTGGTGATTTACCATCAAAGATTGTAGTTGTAGTTTCTTTACCATCAGCTCCTGTCACCTTAATAGTGTGCGAACCGTTGTTGTTATCAATCACTTCAAGTTTTGGTTCTTTACCATCACGAACTGTAGTTGTTGTAGTTGTACCGTCTGAGTTCACAACTGTGATCGTGTGAGTTCCATCTCCGTTATCCACAACCTTAGCAGTTGGTGATTTACCGTCACGCACTGTGGTTTCAGAAACAGTACCATTACCGTTTTCTACACGAATAGTGTAAGTACCATCTTGGTTATCTCTAACTGTTGCTACTGGTGATTTACCATCTTTAATGATTGTTTCAGTAGTTGTTCCATCACCATTTAGAACTGAGATCTTATGAGTTCCATTTTGTTCATCAGTTATAGTAACTTTTGGTGATTTACCATCACGAACTGTGGTTTCAGTTGTCACACCTTCTGGATTTGTAATAACGATCGTATGACTTCCGTCCCCATTGTCACGAACAGATGCGGTTGGAGTACGTCCGTCAACACCGTCACGACCATTCTTAACAACAAACTCATTCTTAGTTCCGTCTGGGTTAGTGATTGTTACTCTGTGGCTTCCATCTGGGTTTTCTGTTGTAGTTGCTGTTGCAGCTTTACCATCTTTACCATCTTTGATGACAGCGTTGGTAACATTACCGTCTCCATCCGTAACTTTAACAGTGTGAGTTCCATCGTTGTTATCTGTTACTTCAACTTTTGGAGTCTTACCGTCTTTACCGTTTTTAACAACTGTTTCTTTAGTTGTTCCATCTGGATTTGTTACAGTGATTGTGTGGCTTCCATCTGGGTTTTCTGTAGTTGTGATAGTTGCAGTTTTACCGTCTTTACCATCTTTAACTTTAGTTGTTGATTCAGAACCATCAGGGTTTCTAACAGTAATAGAGTGTGTTCCATCTCCATTGTCCGTTACATTTACAACTGGTGATTTACCGTCTGCTCCGTTTTCACCTTTGTCGCCTTTTTCACCTTTAAGTCCATCAAGAACTGTTGCAAGTGGTTTTGTAGGATCTAATGGTTGTCCTGGATTTGCTGGATCTTCTACATAAATCTTAGTCTCGTTACCTTCTTTTTTAGCAACTAAAGATTTTCCATCTTTACCGTCTTTAATATTAACAGTTACTGGATCTTTCCCTGGAACAGTAATTGTTACATCTGTGCTCTTGCCATCTGCACCTGGTTTTGTAGTGATTTCTGGAGTTTTACCATCTTCACCTTTATCACCTTTCGGTCCTTTGATGTTTCCTGCTGGTTCCCAAGTGTTACCTTTCTTAACGAAGACATCTCCTGTTTCAGTATTTACGAATGTGTCTCCATCTTTACCTTGGTTCTCTTTTGGATCTACTTTTCCGTTTAATACTTCTTTACCATCACGACCAGATGCTCCATCTTTGATCATTTCTGACCCTAGAAGTTCATCAGTTCCTGGAGTATATTTGCCGTCTCCATTTTCATCTGTGTAGAATGTTACGATTGTGTGAGATGGATTTCCATTTTGTCCTTCAACACGTAATAAGTCAACTTTTGGAGTTTTCCCATTTAGACCATTTTCTCCATTTTTAACATTTACTGTCACTGGATTTTTCCCTGGTACAGTGAATGTAATATCAGAACTGTTTCCATCTTTACCAGGTGCAACTGTTACTTCTGGAGTTTTTCCGTCTTCGCCTTTAGGACCTTTGATGTTACCTGCTGGTTCCCATGCATTGTCCTTCTTAACGAAGACATCGCCTGTTTCAGTATTGACGAAGCTGTCTCCATCCTTACCTTGGCTTGCTTCTGGATTTACCTTACCATTGAGAACTTCTTTACCATCACGACCTGACTTACCTGTCGCTCCATCTTGTCCATCTTTCACAATGGATGTTTGAATAAGGGTATCAGTTCCTTCTGTATAGTTACCATCACCATCTTTGTCAATGTAGAAGGTTAATGTAGTTTGTTTCTTCGCTTCATCTCGTTCTGCTTTGACTTTTGGTGTTTGTCCATCTGCACCGTTTTTAACAATGGTTGTTAGGGATGGTTTGTTGTCTGGTTGGGTGATGGTGATGGTGTGTGTTCCGTTATTGTTATCTGTTACGGTTACTTCTGGTGTGAAGCCGTCTTTTCCGTTTTCACCCTTGTCACCTTTAGGTCCTTTGATGTTGCCTGCTGGTTCCCATGCATTGTTCTTCTTAACGAAGACATCGCCTGTTTCAGTATTAACGAAGCTATCTCCATCTTTGCCGTCTGTAGCTTTTGGATCTACTTTTCCGTTTAATACTTCTTTACCGTCACGACCAGATGCTCCATCCGCACCTTTTGCTCCATCTTGTCCATCTTTAACTACTGTTGTTTGAACAAGTGTGTCTGTTCCTTCTGTGTAGTTTCCATCGCCAT
>CAJNCC010000014.1:0-20919 GCA_905221165.1 bacterium | reverse complement strand
AGTTGAAATAACTGGCTTAATCGTTACAACTGGTTTAGTTGAAATAACTGGCTTAATCGTTACAACTGGTTTAGTTGAAATAACTGGCTTAATCGTTACAACTGGTTTAGTTGGAATAACTGGCTTAATCGTTACAACTGGTTTAGTTGAAATAACTGGCTTAATCGTTACAACTGGTTTAGTTGGAGTAGCTGGTTTAGTTGGAATAACTGGTTTAATCGTTACAACTGGTTTAGTTGGAATAACTGGCTTAATTGTTACAACTGGTTTAGTTGGAATAACTGGCTTAATCGTTACAACTGGTTTAGTTGGAATAACTGGCTTGATCGTTACAACTGGTTTAGTTGGAATAACTGGTTTAGCTGGAATAACTGGATTAACTGGTGCAACTGGTTTGGTTGGAATCTCTACTTTATTAGCCTTAAGTTTTACAGCTGTCTCTTTTAGAGCATTGATTACTGCATTAATTTGTTCTTGACTAGCTTCTGCATTTTCCAAAAGTAGCTTAGCTTTGTTGAAAATAAGATTATATGCATCTTTCTCCTCTTTGCTAGCTGTCAAAAATCTTGGATCTTTGTCTTGGAACTTCACTTCATCCACGATAACATTTTTTAGGCTCATGAAATCTGTTTCTTTCCCATTCAGCTGGTCTTGTGCTTTCAAGAAAGCGGTCAATAGACGGTCGATTTCATCTTGAGTTATCAAATCTTTTGTAATTAATAATGCCAAGAGTTTAAATTCACGATCATATTGACCTTTGAGTTCTTGATTAGAATTTATATATTTACCTTTTTTAACTGTCTCAGCATATGCTTTAATAGCATTCTTCAATGATGTGATATCAGATTCCTTACCATCCAATGTTTGCATAGCAGACTCTAAAGCCTTAACAATTTGGTCAATTTTATCTTGGTTAAGTTTACTTCCCAATGCTAGTTGCGCATCTTTGACACTTTGATCAAAAATCTCTTTTAACTTCTGTTTTGTATTATAATATCTCGGAGTTTTAACTACTTCCATTTGTTTATTTAAAGCTGCAATCAGAGCTAACTTAGAAACAACTGAAAGTGACAAAACATTATTTTTACCAAACAAAACTTTAAATGGTTGAAGATTATCGAGTAATTCATAACCGTTGGATAGATTTACAAGAACTTTATATTCACCAGTAACCACTTTCTTACCATAAGAATGTTTACCATATGTTTCAGCTGGCAAGACTTGACTCTGACCGTCTTCACCTACTAAAGTAATCGTTGTAGTTCCAGGAACAGCTTGATTAAAGCCAACCGTTACTGGGGCATATTTCATTTTGTTAGCCAAGAAGGTAATAGTTTGAAAACTATTTTCTTTCGTTAAATCAAATTCCTTAGATAGAGCACTCACAAATTTCAACTCTGTACGGTCATAGCTAAAAATTTCTGCAACATAATGCCCAAATTTCAAGAAATTAATATCTTTTGACTTATCAACAGTTACATATTGTCCTTCGCTATTTTTAATGCGATAAACATAAGTTGTATCAATCTCATCGTTGGTTTTATTGTTTAGTATAGCAATTTTTACACGACCACTATTTTCTTCACCTACAAGATCTTTGAGAGATATAAAATCTACATTTCCCGCAAAGTCTTCTACATAATAGAAGATTTTTGATTTATCAACGTTCTTAGGAAGTGTATAACTACCATCTTCATTTTGTTTGATAACTTGATACTGTTCGATTTCTGAATCTGTCGCCTCTCTATTTTCAGAAGGACGAATATAAAAGACTTTTTCTAGAAGAATTCCACCATTTCCTACATCCTGAGGTTTGCGAGCTATAAATTGTTCTTGATCTTCTTGAGAACGAATATATCCCGAAGTAATCAGAGGTTTTTGTGTATCGATTTGAATTTTAAATATTGTGTATTGTTCCTTAGCTCCAGGGACATCTGGCTTATAACTAATAACATAGTCATAAATTCCATCAGAGACTCGATTTCCATTAGAATCCTGTCCTCCCCAAGCTGTTTTATCTACAATGTAACTTCTTGGATTTCTAGTATCACCATCAAAATAATTTTTTACAAGGTCTGTTGGACGACTTTGCCAAATAGGCTTACTGTGTGTTGTATCCGAAGAATCATAAACCGTCGCACGAAGATTTACCAAGTTTCTGTAGACAAGAGTTTTAAATTGAACAGAATCTTTATTACCATCCTCATTTGGCGAGATGGCAAGGCGGATGTTCCCCTTTTCATCTAATTGAAGATGGTATTTTCCTTCAGCATCTTGTTTCACTCCGAGTACAGTCACTCGATTTCCTTGACGCTCTGCTTTTAAAACATTTACATCATTTTCAGAACTTGTTAAATAAGTTGCATCGTCTGAAGGTGAAATTCCTGGATTATCTTTATCAATTTCAGAGTAAAATCCACTGTTTCCTTCCTTAATCAATTGATAAATTGGTTTTTCAATTGCAGGTAGATTTTGGAATTCTCCCTTAAATCCCATAAATGGTAAACCAATAACAGAACCATCATCTGCAGGATTGACAAATCTAACAAATCCTTCTAGAAAATATCCATTTGGCATTATTTTGCTAAGTTCTTCAGTAAACTTACTTGTATCTACACTAACTGTTACCGTCTTCGTACTATGAGCTTTCACAGTTAATTCAGGCCAGACTGTTTCAGTTAATTTTCGTGGACGGAGAGTGAATTTCCCTTCTTCAACTTCGTCCGTATTTGTATTTACAATCATCTTCAATGTTTGGTCTTTATCTGAAATATTATGAATTGTAACTTCAAAGGTAAATTTATCACCAACATTGCCAAGAGTAACACTTGGATAGTTATTTGCACCTGTTACAAATAAATCTGTGCTTGTTGCCGCCATCGTGTCAACTACGCCAGCACCTTGCTGACGTGGAGAAGTATAGGCTCCAGTTTGTTTATTAAAATGTGGTTTTGCAGTAGACATAATTAAAGCTTTTACAATCTCTGAAATTTGACTAGCTGATAATTCAGGATGTTTCTTTGCTAAATATTCTTTGACTAATGCTGCGACACCAGCTACATGAGGGGCCGCCATACTTGTTCCACTGATACTGCCATAGCTATTGTCGTTAAATGATGAATAGATATTTCCACCAGGTGCAGTAACATCTGGTTTCAATTGTCCATCTGTTGTAACTCCCCAACTTGAAAAATCTGATAATTGGTCTGCAACGTCTGATTTACGATTATCCATCTTGTGATTAAAGACAATTTTATACTGACCAGACTTAAGAATTTCACCATAATGTTTTGAAATAAAGACAGATGGGATTTTCTTAGCATCACCTGTAACAGACATACTAACATTTGCACCTTCAACGTTGTTATAAATTAAAACTCCAGCTGCACCGTGTTTAAGAGCATTTTTAATCTTATCAGAAAAATTAATTTTACCACGTTGAATCAGTGCTAACTTTCCTCTTACATCAATATTAGCAAAATCTTCTTCACGACCAATACCCGCTGCTACATATTCGTATTCTTTCCCTTTTTCAAAATCTTTTTCTGTTTCAGGTCTATTAAAATCAAACTTACCATAATCAAGGGTAGCGTCATTTTCTAAACCTTTTACTTCAAAGACTTCAGTAGTTAGAATTTTATTATTAATCGAAGCAACAGAAATTGAATCTTCTACTGTAGAAGGATTTCCGACGAGACCATAATCAGGATTTGCTGCCAATGGTTGTGAAAAACCTCTACCGAAAGTATTACTATTACCAGCAGCAATAACAACAGATACTCCTTTAGCGCGTGCTCTTTTTACTGCATCAATGATATCTGAACCTGCATCTACCGTTGAACCCGCACCTGCACCCAAACTCATATTGATCACATCTGCACCTAGTGCAACTGCATCATCAATAGCTTTTACATAGAGGGCAGATGCTGTAGTTTTATCTCTGTCTGAAAAAACTCTCATAAACATAATTTGAGCTTCTGGCGCCACCCCATAAACCTTCTCAGAATTCGGGGCTTTATTAACAGGATTTCCAGCTACAATCCCAGTAACATGCATTCCATGAGACTCTTTTTCAGCTTCTTTTATATTATCAGTTCCATCAAAGTAATCATAAGCATATACTACTTTATCACTGTACCATTTCCCATAGTCAATACCAGCAGCCTTTTTAGCTTTTTCGATATCATCCTGATTTTTAAATTTCGCCTTTGACGGATCAGAAATACGCAAAACCTCATGATTCAAATCAAGCCCTGAATCTATAACAGCGACTACAGTTCCTTGTCCTTTATGTCCTGCTTCCCAGGTTTTAGGGACAGTAATAATTTCATTACTGGAGATACTGTTTGGCTTTTCTTTATGTCCACCTTGAGATAACGACTGTGATTGTAAGCTTTCTGAAGAAGAATTACTTTTCACTGCTGATTCTTCCTTCTTCTCTTCACTTTTTATAGCAGTCGTTTCTTTCTGTGTGGTTACGGCTTTGTCTGACTTATTATCTCTATACTCTATAGAATCATCTTGTTTTAATGACTCTGTCACTTCTGTTTTTTCCTTCGAAGAAGAATTTAGAGCATTCTTGTCAGCTGTGACTGGCGATGCGAGCTTATTTGAATCATCTAATTTATTAGTCATTACAGCATGTGTAACTTGATTGGATGCTTCAAATTTTCCCTCATCGGCACTAACCTGTGCGAAAGCAAATCCGAATGCAAATACCGTTAGCAGAAAAATCGTTGCTACTTGGTACTTTTTATGACAAAAATCTTTGCAATCTCCCATAAAATCACTCCTTTTTATTTAAATTAAAAGTATTATATACCAAATTATCAGAAAATTCTATCAAAAACTTATTTTGTAACAAAATTGTAATATTAACCAATCCTATCATGAGATTTAAACATAAAAAAATTTAGCCTCGATTAATACAAGACTAAATTTATTTATTGAAAAATTACTTACGATTTAATTAGTTATTCAGCAAAAATCTTACTGATCACGGTCATAGAATAGTTCATGTGCTTTTAACCGTGAATTAAGCATTTCAGGAACTGTAACAAAGTGATATCCTTGCTCTTTTAGATAATCTATAATCTTTGGTAAAGCATTCACTGTTTCAGCATGGATATCATGCATTAAGATAATCGAACCATTACGAACTTGACGTTGAATCTCTGTCAAAATAGATGCTTCATTTTTACTCTTCCAGTCCAGACTATCGACATCCCACATAATAAAGCTCAAATCGAGGCTATTGCGAATGTCGTCTGTAATGGCTCCATAAGGGGGGCGCATAAGTTTGGAGCTAGACCCCAACACTTTAGTTAGCGCATCTTCAGTATCAGTAATCTGTTTTTTAGCTTCATCAAGCGAAAGTTTTGAAAGCACTGGATGGCTCCAACTATGGTTCCCAATGACATGACCATCTGCTTTCATTCGTTTCAATATCTCTTCATTGCCAGAAACATTCTTACCTAAAACAAAGAAAGTTGCCTTGATACCATACTTAGAAAGTGTATCTAATGCTTGATTTGTCGTCGCAGGATTTGGTCCATCATCAAAAGTTAAAGCTACTACTTTTTGATTTTTCTTTTCATAATAAGCCTTATAAAGTTCGGCATCCTTATCTAATAAATAAGAGGATTGTACTACATCAAAGAAACTGGATACTGGCAAGGCAATCTCATCTATATTTTCCACTTCCTGACTTGGATAAAGGATAATTTGACTATCCTTGTAATCAAAATTCCATGCAGACAAATCTTGATCAGAAAAGCTTTTAACAAGCTGATCAATCTTTTCTTGCTCTAATTTTTTATCTTTTAAGAAAGAGGTAAGTTCTTTTAGCAATATCTCCTTTGCCTTACTAGAATCTGAAAATAATTGATCCAGGGTAAATAATTTACCATCCTCAGTCAAATATACTTTTCCAAAGGAAGTTTTCTCTGTCTCCTCTACCTTAGAATTAGACAAATCATAGATTTGCTTGCTTATACTGTGTGTGATAATTCCCTTTAAAACTGAATCTAGTTTCTCTGTATAATAAAAAACAAGGTTATCTTTATCTTCTAATTTATCTTTAATATCCTGATTAATCTTATCTTTTATTGAAGGAATAAGCTCATTTCCTTGGAGAGGATAATAAACAATAATCTCAGCCTGGCCCTTTTTAAAGCTTTCCTTCTGACTTCCTTCGTTGAAAAGTTGATCTTTTTCATTTTTAACGGTTTGGATAGTTTCTTCAAAGGTATATTTTTGGAAAATCTTATAGCCGATTGCACCGCCTAGGAGAATCATCGCCAATCCCAAAATTCCTACAAAAACGAGTAAAGTACTTCTCTTTTTAGCGTGACTACTACGCTTTGTTCTATTTTTCTTCATATTTACATGATATCAAAACCAAGCATTAATTTCAATGATAAACAAGCAATCTCATGACTTTTGAGCGAAGAAAAAAGCTTAGAATGAACTAAGCTTTTTAGAAACGAATCGTCTCACGTGTTTTCTCATAAGAAGATACAAAACGATTTGTAACACCAGGCTCTGCAACTTCCAAAGCTTGCGAAATCTTATCAAATGAAGCATGATAATCAAATTCTTTTTCAAAAATTTCTAATGATTCATTAAAGGCTTCTTGAATTCGTTCATCAAATGAGCGGTAACGGTTCGAATACTGTAGCAATTGTTCTGTCAATGTTGCATATTGAACAATATTATATGTTTCTTCTTCAAGTGCTTCCATGTCATTCGTTGTAATTTCAAGAATTCGATTCACTGATTCAACATCAACGAGTTCTTGTTCTAACTCTGACATTAATTCTTCTGTGTTATGACTCGCAGTGAAGAAGATTTTCAAGAAACTTTGTGGAATCCCTGGTAAATTTCTCTTTTCCATATAACGTTTGATCGTATGCAAGCGATTCACATAAACATTTGCTTTTTGACGAGCATTAATGTCATCTTTTTCAACCTGCGCAAGACGTTGGCTAACAGAAATCTGTTCATCTTCAATCTCTTTAAGTTGGCTTTGGAGAGCTTCTAATTGCTCCTCCAAAACAGAATATGCTTGAGTTGGTTCTGACTGATCTTCAATAACATCCATAATCGCAGTCTCAAGAGCAGATAAATCAGCTTGAATACGACGAACATGACTCGCATCTGTTTCCGGCAGAAGATAAGTCTGGCTCAAACGTTCAAGATCCTGAACAAGGACTTTATTATTTTCCTTTACATGATTGAGATAGGTTGGAAGTGTTGAAAGAAGACTTTCAACAACTTTCTGAGCAGCAATTTCACGAGTAAAAATATCGTAAAGTGAATTAATTTCTTCTTGAATTTGAGTATTTTCATACTCTGCATTATCCAATTCCAATTGACGAATATTTTCTTGATTCTTTTTCAAGGATTCATACAAGAGTTGGAAACGTGACTCGATATCTGTTTCTGTGAAATGGTAATTAGCATCTAATAATTTACGGTAACCTTCTTCCAAATCCACTAACTGATCAGGTAAAGTACTTGTTAGAGTTGTTACAAGACCTGGAACACGGTCAACAATATGTGTTAAAGCAAGAATATGATTTTCAGTAGCATCCAGAATAGCTGCTGCTTCAACTGGGTCTCCCGAAGAATTCAAGGTAACAAATTGAGAGAATTCAGATTGAATGTTTTCCAATTGCTTCTCAATTTCTGGAAGAGCTTGTCCATATTTCTCTGAATCTTCTTCGACAGTATTTTGAAGCGATTCAAACAAATCTAAAGCATGTAAAACACGTCCACTGTTTTTAGACTCTTGTTTTTCAAGTTCAGATAAGGCATTACGAATTGATGTAATATCTTCTTCAATCAAATCAATTTGACTTTCAATTTGATCAATCTTATGTGTCGCTTTAAAGAAACGGAAAGAATTATTATAACTTTCTGCCTCGAAGATGTTATTTTCAATATCAGCGAACGAATTCAAAGATAAGTCTACCCATTTTTGATTCCATTCACGAAAGGCCACTTGGCTTTGACCAATCAAATGCATATTTTTTACTGCTTCGACCTCATCATTAACAGGAAGATTATAGAGCTGTTCTTTTCTTTCTTCAAGACCTGTTAATCTAGTCACGTTTCGCTTGCGTAGAAAAATAGCTGCTACATAAGCCAGAATCAAAATGACTGCAATCGCAACCATTAGATAAATTAGTTGTCCATTAGACATATTAAACTCCTTTTATACTAGAAACAATCGTAATGATTATATCATATTTTTTAAACCATGGGAACCATTTCCCACTTTTTAGACGTCAAGTGTACTATAGACAGCATTTTCTTCAATAAACTCACGACGAGGCTCTACTCGATCCCCCATCAACATATCAAAGATTTTATCTGCTTCTGCAGCATCATCCACAGAAACTCTAGCCATTAAGCGGTGCTCGGGATCCATTGTTGTTTCCCATAACTGATGATCGTCCATCTCACCCAAACCTTTATAACGCTGAATGGTTGGTTTGGCACGTCCTTCACTATGGCGAGCCAAGGCTTCTTGGAGTTTAATTTCTTGATCTGCTCCTGGCTGGATATATTCTTTAATCTCGCTTCCAACCTTGACACCATAGATTGGTGGTTGGGCGATATAAACATAACCAGCTTCTAGAATTGGTTTCATATAACGATAAATCAAGGTTAAAAGAAGGGTACGAATGTGGGCTCCATCGACATCGGCATCGGTCATCAAAACGAGTTTTTGGTAACGGGCTTTTGAAACATCAAATTCTGCGCCAAATCCTGTTCCCATCGCTGTGAAAAGACTTCTAATTTCTTCATTAGCAAGAATCTTATCCATACTTGCCTTTTCAACGTTCAAAATTTTACCACGAATCGGAAGGATTGCCTGAAATTCACGGTTACGACCAGATTTGGCTGACCCACCAGCTGAGTCTCCTTCGACGATGAAGAGTTCTGTTTCAGCAGGATTATTAGAAGAACAGTCTGCTAGTTTACCTGGAAGGTTGGAAATTTCCAAACCAGATTTTTTACGAGTGACTTCACGCGCACGCTTGGCAGCCACACGAGCCTTAGCAGCCAAAATACCTTTTTCCACGATACGTTTAGCAATCTGTGGATTTTCCATGAGGAAATCAGAGAAGGCATCACTGAAGAGACGATTGGTAATCTTGACCACTTCGCTATTCCCCAGTTTTGTCTTGGTCTGCCCTTCAAACTGTGGATTTGGGTGTTTAACTGAGATAACTGCAGTTAATCCTTCGCGGACATCTTCCCCTGTTAAGTTGTCTTCATTGTCTTTCAGTAACTTATTCTTACGAGCATAATCATTGATAACACGTGTCAAGGCTGTACGGAAACCTTGTTCATGCGTTCCACCTTCATGGGTATGAATATTATTGGCGAAACTCATGACATTTTCATGGTAACCTGTTGTGTACTGCATGGCTACTTCGACTGTGATATCATCCATCTCACCGTCTGTATAGATTGGTGTATCAAAGATTACATCCTTGTTCTCGTTGATATATTCAACGTAGCTAGCAATCCCACCTTCATAATGGTAATGCTTGGTTTGTTCCAAACCTTCACGCTTATCTGTGATAGAGATTTGAAGACCACGATTTAGAAAGGCTAACTCTTGAATCCGTTTATTTAATTTATCGAAATCAAAGGTTGTTGTTTCAGTAAAGATTTCTGGGTCCGGTGTGAAGTGAACTGTTGTTCCAGTCTTATCCGTATCTCCAACCACCTCAAGGTCTGCGACAACATGACCACGACGGTATTCTTGGTAATGAATCTTACCATTTTTGTGGACATGAACATCTAATTGAGTTGAAAGGGCGTTAACAACTGAGGACCCTACTCCGTGAAGACCACCTGAGACCTTATATCCGCCACCGCCAAACTTTCCTCCAGCGTGAAGAACAGTAAATACAGTCTCAACGGCAGGCCGACCTGTTTTTTCCTGAATATCGACTGGGATACCACGCCCATCATCTACAACAGTAATCGAATCATCTGGCTCAATAAAGACTTGAATATGGCTGGCAAATCCTGCCAAGGCCTCATCAATTGAGTTATCAACAATTTCCCAGACTAGATGGTGAAGACCTTCTTTTGAGGTTGATCCGATATACATCCCTGGACGCATACGAACAGCCTCTAGGCCCTCTAAAACTTGAATTTGACTGGCATCATAATCTTGTGCCTGCAGATTTTTAATTTCTTCTGTCATCTTATTCCTTTTTCTTACATGTCTAATACTTGTCTTAAATTCACGATACTAGTAAACAAATGGGTAGCTAGTCCTGCAGCTTGCCCGGCTTCGATATCAATCGGTCGATCACCAATTACAAGACCAGAGCTAATCTGATAATTTTCTCTTAAATAAAGCATGGACTCAGGATCTGGTTTTCTCTTAAAGCCTGAGTTAGAAGTCACCACTTCTGTAAAATAAACCGCTATAGAGGTTTTTTCTAAAATTTCCAAGACCTGGTCATTTCGATGAGAGACTAAAAAATGACGCCCACCTTGATTTGAAATGTCTTCCAATAAGTCAGAAACTCCATCAAACAAAATCGGATGTTCTAGCTCTCTGGCTTCATTTTCCTTGTACTTTTCTAAAAAATGCTCTAAGTTGGGAGCGAATGTCTCAATCGCAAAATCAGTAGAAACCTTTAAAGCCTGATAGACACTGTCATGGTCTTGTGTGATACCATACAGCGCTAAAGTTTCAACAAATGCAGCTGTTGAAGTTTCATAATTATCCAGTAAAGTTCCACCTAAATCCCAGATGTAATCGTGATATTTCATACCCTTCATTATAGCATTTTTTTATGAAAAAAGCGATGATTTCCTAGATTTTTCCAAGTAAAAAAACGAGATAACAACTCCCGTTTTACTGTTTTTTACCAAATACATCTCGATAGAGCATTCCTGTTCGTAAACTCTCTGCGTCTCCTCCTAATTGCTCCACCAACTCGTAGGCAAAAGCAAGGGCTGTTGAAGGGCCTCGACTGGTTGTCAAATGACCATCTACCACTACTGTTTCCTTGACGTAGTGACCATCAAGGATTTGCTCTTGAACTCCGTCATAGCAAGTGTACTGCTTATTTTTCAATAGCCCTGCTTGATTGAGGGCAATTGGCGCAGCACAAATGGCTGCCAGTTTTTTCCCTTCTCGTTCGAAGCTTTGCAATTCTTTCATCAAGGCCTGATTATAACGTAAATGTGCAGAACCAGGCATCCCTCCAGGGAGAACAATCATATCATAGGCTGATAAATCTCCATCAAAGACACGATCTGCTCTTACTTGGATTGCATGCGAACCCATCACTTGCTCTTCAAAACCAACCATATCACAAGTGATATTGGCACGACGCAAGACATCTACAACTGTCAAAGCTTCAATTTCCTCAAAACCCTGAGCTAACATAACTGCTACTTTAACCATGATTTTCTCCTTATTTGATTCGTTTTAATACAACTTTTTTTCGCTTGAATGGAACATTTCCACTCTTTTCTTCAGCTAAATTTGTCTGGTAACTCATAGATAAAAGCAAGCCAACGCCAATTAAGTTACTAATAATAGCCGACCCCCCTTGAGAAATGAAAGGCAATGGAATCCCAGTCAAGGGAAGTAAGCCTGTAACAGCACCGATATTTTCAAAGATATGAAAGAGTAGCATCATGATAAAGCCAGTCGAAATATAGGTATAGAACTGGTTATTCGATTTTAGTGTTATCTTTAGCATACGATAGATGAGAAGCAGATATAAAGCGATAACAAAAACAGAACCTATAAAACCAAAGTCTTCAGCAATAACTGTGAAAATCATATCCGATTCTCGAACTGGGATAAGCAGATTCGAGGCATTAAACCCTTGACCAAATAAGCCACCACTTCCAATAGCAATTTGTCCTTGAGCCTGCTGGTAAGTGGTTGTTTGGGCAAAGTCAAAAGGATTAAGCCAAGCTAGAATTCGATTAATTTGATAGGTTGGCATCCCAATCTGATGCAAAAAGGCACGTCCATCCTTACTCAAAAAAACTGCAAGAAAACCGACTACACCAGTAACTCCTGTTGCAAAAACTGGGATAATAATTTTCCAAGAAACCCCTGATAGCAAGACGATTCCTGAAAAGATAGCCACAAAAACCAAGGCTGTACCTAAGTCACTCTGAAGAGCTAAGAGAACTAGAATCGGAATAGTAAAAACAATCATCCAGCCTATCAATAGAAAATCCAAAGGAATTGTGCGTCGCCATTCCTTATGTTTTTGAGTAAATTGGACAATGATTCTTGCCAAAATCAAGATATAGGAAATTTTCATAAACTCAGAAGGTTGGAAAAGTGTTGCGCCCCCAATGGATACCCAGTTCTTAGCCCCGGTTGAAGCTACAAGACTTGGATTATAAAAAACCAATGGTAAGACCATCAAAGCTAAACCAAGAGCATATAGATAAGGGGTAATTTTCCAGAGAAATTCTGTATTAAAAAGCATGACCACAAAACCAATCACAAGCCCCAAGGCAATCCAGGCAACCTGTTGCCCTAAAATGGGCAAAATATTATTTGGATAATCATGACTAACGGCTATGTAAATAGCCACCACGCCGATAACCAGTAGCAAAAATACTGGCAGGAGCAAACTATAATCGACTCTAGAGTCGAGAGAACGTTTCATATATTCACCTTTTCTCTTTCTTAGATTTTTCATTTTTGTTGTTTTGGAGGAAATCAATAACAGTAGAGGTAATCTGTTTTCTATTCACCTCTCTGATAGTTCTTTCCTTCGCTAAAGCTTGTCTAATCTGTTTACCATATCGTTTATGAACAATTCGACTATCCAATATCACAGCAATGGAAGCTTGTTCCTCTTTTCTAATTGTTCTACCCAAAGCCTGTTTGAGACGAATAATGGCCATTGGCAGCTGATAATCATAGAAAGGATTCTTCCCTTCCTGACGCAATTCATGATTTAATTTTCGTGTTAAAGGTTCTTGGGGATTTTGGAAAGGCAATCGAGGAATTACTTGAATAACGCAAGGATGGGTAGAAAAATCAACCCCCTCCCAGAAACTTCCTGTTCCAAGTAAGATTTGTCGCTCTCCTTTTTCAAAACGTTTCTTCAGCTGACTGGGTTCCCCATTTTTATATTGGGCTAAATGAGGATGGTCTAGTAAATCTGACACTGCTAACAGCAATTCTTTAGACGTAAATAGAACAAGCAAAGGCTCTTGAAACGCCTGTAAGGAATGGATAACTGATATAACCTCTTCTGCATAATCTAAAGGAGAATGTTCAGTTACTAAAGGAAAATCAGTTACTAATAGAACTTCTTGTTGCTTCTGTTGTAAAGATTCAACTGTAATAAGTGGAGCTTTCGTAAATCCTAATAAATCCGCTAAAGAAACTCTATTACTGATTTCAAGAGTGGCAGATACGCCAAGTACTCTGCAATCTTCTGGCAATAAATCTGCTAGTAGAAAGCGACCTTTTTTACTTGAGCAGATTAAGACATCCTTACTTGACTTCTCAGCTGTTGCCAGCCAAAATTCACGGTCCGATGTAAAAAAGCGCGTCATACCTCTGTACTCGGGAAGATTTAACTCAGAAAAATGCTGGCGTAAGTTTTCAAGAGAATCCAACCACTTGTCATTCTTAAGTCCTGAGTAAAACTGATCTATCAAATAGCGACATTCAAACCCGATACTCTCAAGCAACCGTCTCTGAATAAGATCTTTTTCTGTTTCCAAGGACTTTTCAACTTGTGTTACTAAAGCCTCGAGGAGATAAGACTCTTGGGCGAGGTTTTCAAGAGCAATCAGCATTTTTTGAGCTTCATCTATAATTACCAAGCGATTGTTGACAAACTCTGGATCGTCCTCTAAACGTGTTACCAGATAGGCGTGATTGGTTAACAAAAGGCGACTCGATTTAGCCCTCTCTTGACTGCGTTGCCAGAAGTCCTCAGAACTAAATAAACTTTTTTTTGAAAGTTTTCCATCATGTACAAGTTCAGGTATAAAATGTTGATAACGATACAGCTGCCCGATTTCATCTAAGTCACCTGTTTCTGTCTCTGTTAACCAAATCAATACTTGCATTTTAAAGCGTGTGAATAGGCGGTTAGACTCTGGCCTATGAAGTACTTTATAAAAATTATCGAGTTTCAAATAATTTTGAGGTCCCTTAAGACTATGAATATCAATATGAAAAGTATCTTTTAATCGACTTCCTTCTTCTTGCATAATTTGATTTTGAAGGATTTTGGTAGGAACACTAACAAGGATACCACCTTCACTTTCCATGCTCAAAGCTGGCAGTAGGTAACCATAAGTCTTTCCAAGTCCCGTTTGGGCTTGAATAAATGCGGTTTTCTGTTCCTTTAATAACTGCTCAACTTTTTCTGCAAATTCAACTTGCTGAGGACGTTCATCCAAGTCTAATAAGGACATATTTTTAGTAAAATCCTTAGATAGCTTACGTGGTTTTAAAGACTGACTTTTCTTTCTTAGAAAGAGTCCATGGAACTCCATCAAATCGTGAGAAGAAAGGAGGGACTGTCGCTGATATACTTCTTCAATCACTAAATAAGTTTCATAAAGGAGGTTATCCGCAAGATTTAACAACGTTTCTAAAAGTCCTTTTGGTAACTGAAAAAGTTTTTGACGCATAAAAAGCAAAAGCTCTGCTGTTGCTTGTGCATCAGAGAGAGCGGTGTGGGCGTGGTCTAACTTAATCCCTAACTCTTGACAGAGAATGCCGAGATTGTACTTTTCAAACTGAGGGTACAAAACCTGTGCTAACTCAACGGTATCCACTCGTGGAGTTCTCAATTCATAACCTTCAAAGAATAGATACTCTGCTAGAAGATTTGCATCAAACTGAACATTGTGCGCGACAAAAACACCATCCTTGACCAGTTCAAAAATCCTTCCAGCTACCTGTGAAAACTCTGGAGCAACTGCCAACCGTTGATCAGTCAAACCTGTTAATTCTTTTATATGAGAATCCAAGGGCTCATGGGGATTGACATCAGTCCCATACTGATCGACGATTTCGCCATTTTCAATCACCACAATACCCACTTGAATAATTTTTGCCTTGCTTCCGGTGCTAGTGGCCTCTAAATCAACAACCACATACCGCTCAGTTCTCGAATTCATCATTAAAAATTATATCAAAAAAAGCCCTGTTTGACACCCCTCAACTTCGATAGAAAAATCTCTTTGCTTGAAAAAATTTTTATAAAATGTTTGAATAGTATTATACAGAAAAGGAGAAATAGGATGAACCCATTAGATTTATTTAACCAAGTAAAAGAGCTAATCGAAACAAAAGATTTCGAAGCTGCTAAAACATTTGTTGCAGAAAATCAAGAACAGCTTGGAGAATACTTCTCTCAAGCTCAGCAGTTGATTTCTGGTTCTGAAGGTCTAGATGGCCTCGTTGGAAAGATTAAAGGATTTTTCTAAAAGATATAAAGGCGCCTGAAACTATCAGGTGCCTTTTTGAGATATTTTTTTCATTATTTTGGGCAGATAAGAGCTGATTTCCGTCGGCAAGACCACATAATGTTCTTGAGATAGTTCTTGGGCTATTGCTGAATGAAGATGAGTCGCTACTGCCACACGTTCGTAGAGACTGGCCTGTCGAAATTGGCCTGCAAATCCTGCAATCATTCCAGCTAGTGTATCTCCCATACCACCAGTCGCCTGATAGGGACCGCCAACCTGTAACTGGTAACAATCAGACTGGCCAGCTTGCCAAATACGAGTAGCTGGACCTTTCTCCACCAAAATTGTTCCTTGAGGAAAGGAAGTCAGGGCACTAGCCGTTGCAGCTTCCTTTTGCTTTTCAATAGCAATACCAGACAGCTTTTCCCATTCTTTTTGGTGGGGAGTTAGGATAAGCTGGTTAGATGGAAACGACAAACTTGTCCTAGCAAGGATGGTTAAGGCCCCTCCGTCTACAATCAAAATCTGATTCTTTTTTAGTCTAGCAAAGACCTGTTTTACTAGATTTTCTCCAAAAGCATCGTCTCGTAAACCAGGTCCCACTAAGAACACTTCTGCCTTCTCCAACTGCTCTTTTAACAGTTGCTGGTCTTGAAGAGAAAAGGCCATGGCCTCAGGTAAATGACTGTGCAAAGCAGGGATATTTTCCCTATCTGTTCCAACGGTCACCAAACCTGCTCCACTTTTAACAGCTGCCAAAGCAGCCATGATGATAGCACCACCATAAGGATAAGTCCCACCCAGCAACAGCAAACGACCGTAATTTCCTTTATGACTTGTACGAGAACGTTCAATAATGACTTTTTCTAATAATGCTTGCTCAACTTTCATTGTTTTTTCCTCTCTATTCATTATACTATAAAGTCTACCCACCTTGCATCTTAAATATAAATCTCTTCGTTAATATAGAAAAAGAGGGGACAAAGCCCCTCTACTCTCCTTTCGTCTAAACACGAAAGTAAACGATTCCATTTTTACTAGTAAAGACGGAGAGGCCTAATTGGTCCTCTCCATCTATTCGACTCATTTATCGATACATTTTTTATCTTCTACCAATCTATACAAATAGAATGGTATTAGACGTACAGACTAATCTTCTTTACGTTTTACAGTTAATAGTGCTGCTGACAAGGTTAGTCCAACACTTGCTAAGAAAATAGCTGTTTCTGACTGTTTTTCACCAGTTTCTGGCAATCTCTTGTCTTCCTTGGCAACTTGAACTGGTGCTTCTGGAGTCTGAGCTTTTTCTAACGAACTTAGTTTAAACTCTGGTTTTTCTACTGTCGGTGCTGGTTGATCACCTACGGTTGACAATGGACCTGTGTACTCTGGAAGCTCATGTTTCAAGGCCATAACGGAGTTCACTCCACCTTGGAACTCTGGTTTCTCTACTGTTGGAGCGGCTTGGTCGCCTACGGTTGATACCGGACCTGTGTACTCTGGTAGCTCATGTTTCAAGGCCATAACGGAGTTGACTCCACCTTGGAACTCTGGTTTCTCTACTGTTGGAGCGGCTTGGTCGCCTACGGTTGACAATGGACCTGTGTACTCTGGTAGTTCGTTTTTCAAGGCCATAACGGAGTTGACTCCACCTTGGAACTCTGGTTTCTCTACTGTTGGAGCAGCATGGTCGCCTACGGTTGATACTGGGCTTGTATAAGCTGGCAGTTCATGTTTCAAGGCCATAACGGAGTTCACTCCACCTTGGAACTCAGGCTTCTCAACTGTCGGTGCGGCTTGGTCGCCTACTGTTGATAATGGGTCTGTGTACTCTGGTACTTCATTGACTAAGGCTTCAACTGCATTTACAGCACCTGTGAACTCAGGTACCTCAAGCACTGGTGCTGGTTCTTCACCCTTGCTCGATTGAACAGGTTCTTCTGTCAATTCTTGATAGAAGCTCGCCAATTCATAAAACTCAGCCTTGCCACCTTCCCAGACCAGTTTAACATCTAGAAGAGAACCACCATTTCGGATAGCAAATGTTTGGAGACTTGATGTAATGGCACCGAGGTCTGTCCAGCTTTCTTGACCATCCTTAAGTGTTCTAGCAAGAACACGTGCCTTCGCTCCCTCAGGAAGACTTGAAACAAGGCGAAGATGGTTGGCATTGGTTGGTTCTGACAAGTGGTAAACCAAGTCACCCTTATCTTTTTCCGCCTTGTAGCTAGTCAAGACTTTTCCGTCTACGAGATTAGTATAGAAGTTGCCTCGGCTTTCGCCACCATTTCCTTCTACAGTTGGATCATTGATTGGTTTGACAAATTCGCCATCATTGATCACCAATTCTGTAAAGCCTACAAAACGAGCATCATAGTCAGCTGTATAGAGGACACGAAGATAGTTGGCTTTGACTGGTGTCGTCAATTCACCCTCGATGTAACGATTTCCTGGCATCTTAGAATCATGTGTCCAACCATCTGTCAATGAATCATCGTGTTGGCTATTAGCCACACCATCTCCTACTGTCACAACACCTGTCCAAGTTTTACCATCTTGACTGACTTGGATTTTACCATCACGAAGATAGTTTTGAGTTCCGTCTTGGATGTAGGCTCTGATCTTCTTAATCGTGCGTTCGCTACCAAGTTTCAAGGTTACATGGCCATCTTTATGGGCATAGTCTGAAAACTCAACGAAGTTGTTGTACACACCATCAAACAATTGATCGAGGTTATTAATCTTACGAACATCATTACTTCCGTATGTTGGATGAATGCCCATAGTTGTAGATTCTAGTTTGGTTGGTTGGACTTCTTTGGTCGTTACTAGGAGTGAAGTAGATGGAACAGCCTGCTCTTGGTCTGTTTTATTCACAAGACGAACATAACGTACCAAGTGCGTTGCGACAGTTCTGTCTGTCAACTGACTAGCTGGTGTCCATTCTTGAGCATTTGCAGAATACTCTAGACTGAGTGCTGGGTTGGTTTGACCTTGTAGCTGGATACTGTTAACTTGATGGATTCGGTCAAGCTTCATACCTAGATAGCTATGAGCAGGAAGTTTAGTTCCAGCTGGAATTTGAAGCTCGTAACGTCCCAAGCTATCCACTACCGGCGTTTCCTTCAAGGTGTCCACGTTAGTGTCTGTTAAATCAAGATTTGGACTATCGACATCCACTGTAAATTCCGCAATTCTCCACCACTTATTTAAGGTTTGTGTATTGCGAATGCGAACAAAACGAGTTGTAAATTCTTGCACGATATCAGAAGTTCGTTGCCCTGATAAATTTTGAAGCGTTGTCCAATCTGTACCATCTGCAGAATATTCGATGACACCAGATGCTAGTTTGTCTCGTTCTCCTTGCATCAGATGAACTCGTTTTACTTTATGCAGTCCACCTAAGTCCATTTGTACCCAGGCTTGTGCTGGTGTGACATTGGTCTGATCAACATGTGCCATCATGGATTCTGTGTTTTCTCGACCATCTTGCATCTGAACAACACTTGTTCCATATTTGTAAACAAGGTTTGGACTTAAACTAATAGTGCCACTAACTTTCTTACTACCCAACTCTAGGGGTCTATTTACAGCAATTTCACGCATGGCGAGCCAAGCATTATCCTTCTTAGCTGTTGCTATCATACGAACAGCTTGAGCTGTGATATCGAGGTCATTAAATTCCAGAATACGTTCTCGACCAGTATAAGCGGGGCTCGTTATGGCTACCCATTCTCCATGTTCATTTTGATATTCCACAAGAGCATTACTAAAGGTATAGTTATCAGCCGTATTAGTACCCGTAGCGAAACCTAATTTGTGTATTTTAATTGCCTTATTAAAGCGCAAGCCTACATAATCACCTCTTTCAATCACAATTGTTGTTTTGGCAATCACATGTGTATCAAAGTCACCATCTGTGACTTCTTTCAATCCGCCTTCTATTCCAGCACGATTCGTAATAAATGTTGTCACAAATTTATCTGGATTCAACATTGATTGGATGTGCAAGGCTAAGTATTCTTTGAGATTATTGATAAATGGTCGAATATGTTGGACACCAAATTCTGCGTATTCATAATGGTCAACGTAAAAGAAGGCATGTTTAACTGACTGGTCATAATGTTTGACTCCTGCCTGATAATACTCCCATACCTTGGTATCATTATTTTCAGTAAGTCCTTCCGTAGCTGTTAAGAAAGCTTCAAGCGCGTTCATTTGATCTACTGTATTATCTAACCAATAGTGAATTTGTTCGATTAATTTCTGATCGCCTTTTTCTTTAAGTAGAAGAGCATTGGCTTTCAAACCAGCAAAAATTTCCCTCAACTCTTTTCTTTCAGAATCCAGATTTTGACCAGATTTGAGTTTGTTATAGAATTCTGTCAATTTTGGAGCCAATTCTACAGACTCTTCTAATTTAGTGACATGGGGAGGTCTATTTTGATTGCGCATGTGTTTTCCGAGTTCTCGAAAAGCCTTTGAAACACTGCTTTCTTCAAAATGATCATTGACTACATAGTTAAAGGCCATATCGTTGATTTGTTCAGCTTCTTCTGCACTTCTCCATTGCTTCCATCCATACTGAGCCATATCAAAAAGTGCCACTTTAGATGCTTCAGATTGTTGCATTGGATTTAGCATAATTCCTTGTGCAAGCGATAAATCAACATTTGGATGTAAGAATTTTTCACCACCTCCAAGAATTAGGTGGGGTTTTGTATTGTCATTACATGGCCAGTTAATCCAGAACTGAATTGGACGGTAAGTCTTACCACCTTCTGTTAAATTTTTCTTTAAGTTCGTTAAGAATGCTTGGTCAACAGCCCCCCAGACCTTTCCACCAGTAAGAGTTAAATGAACATTTTCAGGAAGATGTTCATTCAAGGTCCGAAGTTCAGCTTCAGTTCCTTGCCCCATGTACCAGGCAGGAACAAAAATCATATCTTTACGGAGACCACTGTATGTTGTTTGTTTTTCAGTTAACCAATTTGTGATATCCTTCATCAAGCGAACATAACTATGATAACCACCAACTGGGCTTGGTGCATCGTCTGCAAGCACACCAAATTCTCGCACTCCTACGTCCAATAACTGAGTAAATTTAGCCTTGATGGTTGCAAGATCAGCCTGGTAATGCGCTTCATTACCAAAGCGAATACGTTTATTCATAAATGGATGAATAGTCCAGACATAACGTGTTTTCGTCTCATTACCGACACGAGCAAGTTCACGAATTTCAGCCAGTTTTTCTTCTGGGTAGAGTTCACGCCATTTCTTATTGTGATATGGATCATCTTTTGGTGCGAAATAGTATTGAGATAACTTCAATTCACTTCCATAACGCATCAATTCTTTACGATTTTCATTAGACCATGGATTGCCATAGTAACCTTCGATGAAACCACGGTTCTTGATTTCAGCGTAATCTTCCACTGTCACATTGCGAAGAACTGGAAC
>CAJNCC010000013.1:0-35530 GCA_905221165.1 bacterium | reverse complement strand
AGGCTCGGTAGCTCAGTTGGTAGAGCAATGGATTGAAGCTCCATGTGTCGGCGGTTCGATTCCGTCTCGCGCCATTTATATATTTTGGAAGGGTAGCGAAGAGGCTAAACGCGGCGGACTGTAAATCCGCTCCTTCGGGTTCGGGGGTTCGAATCCCTCCCCTTCCATTTTACGGGCATAGTTTAAAGGTAGAACTAAGGTCTCCAAAACCTTCAGTGTGGGTTCAATTCCTACTGCCCGTGTTAATAGAATTATGGCGGGTGTGGTGAAGTGGTTAACACACCAGATTGTGGCTCTGGCATGCGTGGGTTCGATCCCCATCACTCGCCTATTTTATATTATTGGGGTATAGCCAAGCGGTAAGGCAAGGGACTTTGACTCCCTCATGCGTTGGTTCGAATCCAGCTACCCCAGTTACTATTTGCCGGCGTGGCGGAATTGGCAGACGCGCTGGACTCAAAATCCAGTGTCCGCAAGGACGTGCCGGTTCGACCCCGGCCGCCGGTATAGTATAGAGTTAAGGAACGTGGTATATCTTCGTTCCTTTTTTATATTATTTTTGGTATAATAATACCTATTCAAATTTTATTTAGATTATGAAAGTGTAGGGGAATATGTCTCGTTCTATCGATTTATTAAAACATCGGTATTTGAAAAATATTAAAGAAAATCCTGAATTGTTTGTCGGGATTGAGCTGGAATATCCTGTTGTAAACTTGGAAGGGGATGCTACAGATGTTGAAGTTATCAAGTACTTATTCCGATATTTAGTTTCATATTTTGATTTAACTGTAGAAAAGGTTGATGATTTTGGGACTCCTATTCAGTTAGTGGACCCAGTAAGTCAGGATACTATTTTATTTGAAGTTTCCTATACTACGATTGAGTTTGCATTTGGTAAGGCTGAAACGATACAAGAGGTTGAAGAACGTTTTAGTATTTATATGGCAGCAATCCAGAAGAAGTTAGCTGAATCAAATCATGCTATTGTTGGCTGTGGTATTCATCCCAACTGGGATAAAAATGATAATTGTCCAGTGGCTTACCCACGCTATCAGATGTTGATGGACTATTTGAATTTGAGTAGAAATGTGACTAAATCAGACTTACATCAATTCCCTGAATACGGAGCGTTTATTTGTGGGAGTCAGGTTCAGTTGGATGTTTCAAAGTCTAACTACTTACGGGTAATTAATGCTTTTACCCAAATTGAAGCAGTTAAGGCTTATTTATTTGCCAATTCTGAGTTTTCAGGTGAGGATTGGGATACGAAAATTGCAAGGGATATTTTCTGGGAAGAATCGATGCATGGTATCTATCCAGAAAACGTCGGGGTCAATGCTAGACTCTTTAACGATGAGGATGATTTTTTTGATTATCTAGATCATTCTGCAATTTTTACTGCGGAACGTGATGGACAAACCTATTATTTTTATCCTATTCAGGCTAGGGACTATTTGGCTACATCTAAAATCCAAGCATATGCTCTTAATGGGGATGAGGTTCTTATTTACCCTCAAGAGAAGGATTTTGAAACTCATCGTAGTTATCAGTACCAAGACTTAACGACTCGCGGAACAGTTGAGTTTCGTAGTGTGTGTACTCAGCCTCTAGATAGAACCTTCGCTTCAGCAGTTTTTCACTTGGGATTGTTGGTTAATTTAGATAAGTTAGAAGCTTATTTAGAAACAGCACCTTTCTTTAAAGAATTTGGTCGTGATTACAAGTTTTTAAGACGGCAATTTTCTAAGAAAAAGCTTACAGATGAGGAAGAAACTACGATTATTGAATTTTCCAAAGACTTACTCCTGCTAGCGGAGGAAGGACTGGAGATGAGAAATAAGCAAGAAATGACCTACTTACAGCCTTTGAGAGAAGAATTGAGCCTATAATTTCTCTTATAAAAGGAGAATTTTCTGAAAAATCATGATATAATGGATGAGACTATAGATAAAGGATAGAGAGTAATGACATTAGTTTATCAATCAACGCGTGATGCGAAAAATACAGTAACTGCTAGCCAAGCAATTTTGCAAGGTTTGGCAACGGATGGTGGTTTGTTTACACCGCTTACTTATCCAAAGGTAGATTTGGACTTTGACAAATTGAAAGATGCTTCTTATCAGGAAGTTGCTAAGCTTGTTTTGTCAGCATTTTTAGATGACTTTACAGCTGAAGAGTTGGACTACTGTATCAACAATGCCTACGATAGCAAGTTTGATACTCCAGCTATCGCACCATTAGTGAAATTAGACGGGCAATACAACCTGGAGCTTTTCCATGGTTCAACAATTGCTTTTAAGGATATGGCCTTGTCTATTTTGCCATACTTTATGACAACAGCTGCTAAGAAGCATGGTTTGGAGAACAAGATTGTCATCTTAACAGCGACATCTGGTGATACTGGGAAAGCTGCTATGGCTGGCTTTGCGGATGTGCCTGGTACTGAGATTATCGTCTTTTATCCAAAGGATGGTGTCAGCAAGGTACAAGAGTTGCAAATGACCACTCAGACTGGCGACAATACTCATGTTATTGCTATTGATGGTAACTTTGACGATGCGCAAACTAACGTCAAACATATGTTTAACGATGTAGCCCTTCGTGAAAAATTGGCTGCAAACAAGTTGCAATTTTCGTCAGCTAACTCTATGAACATTGGTCGTTTGGTACCACAAATTGTTTATTATGTTTATGCCTACGCTCAGTTGGTCAAGTCTGGTGAGATTGTAGCTGGTGAACAGATCAACTTCACAGTACCAACAGGAAACTTTGGAAATATCTTGGCTGCCTTTTATGCTAAACAAATTGGTCTGCCAGTTGGCAAATTAATCTGTGCTTCGAATGACAATAATGTTTTAACTGACTTCTTTAAAACACGTATTTACGACAAGAAACGTGAGTTTAAGGTAACGACTAGTCCATCTATGGATATCTTGGTATCTTCAAACTTGGAGCGTTTGATTTTCCATCTTTTGGGGAATGATGCGGTTAAGACAGCTGAACTCATGAATGCCTTGAGTACACAAGGACAATATGAATTGACAGACTTTGATGCTGAGATTCTGGAACTCTTCGCAGCTGAATATGCGACTGAGGAAGAAACGGCAGCAGAAATCAAACGTGTTTATGATACAGATGCCTATATCGAGGACCCTCATACGGCGGTTGCCTCAGCTGTTTATAGAAAATACCAAGCGACTACTGGCGATACGACTAAGACAGTCATTGCTTCAACAGCTAGTCCATACAAGTTCCCAGTGGTTGCAGTAGAAGCTGTAACAGGAAAAGCAGGCTTGACAGACTTTGAAGCTTTGGCTCAATTACATGACATTTCAGGAGTGGCAGTGCCACCAGCGGTTGATGGCCTTGAAACAGCGCCAGTTCGTCATAAAACAACAGTGGCTGCTGTTGACATGCAAGCAGCGGTTGAAGCTTATTTAGGACTTTAAGACAGAAGGAGTAAACTCGGTTGGGAAGCCAACTGAGTTTCTTTTCATCAGGAGGACGGATTGTTTAAGAAAAATAAAGACATTCTTAATATTGCCTTGCCAGCTATGGGCGAAAACTTTTTGCAGATGCTCATGGGGATGGTGGATAGTTACTTGGTAGCCCATTTGGGTTTGATAGCTATTTCGGGTGTATCAGTAGCTGGCAATATTATCACGATTTATCAGGCGATTTTCATCGCTCTGGGAGCTGCTATTTCCAGTGTTATTTCAAAAAGTTTGGGGCAGAAGGATCAATCTATGCTAGCCTATCATGTGACCGAGGCCTTGAAGATTACCTTACTATTAAGTTTCCTTTTAGGATTTTTGTCCATCTTCGCTGGGAAAGAGATAATAGGACTTTTGGGGACGGAGAGAAATGTAGCTGAGAGTGGTGGACTCTACCTATCTTTGGTGGGAGGATCGATTGTTCTCTTAGGTTTAATGACTAGTCTGGGAGCCTTGATTCGTGCAACGCATAATCCACGTTTGCCCCTCTATGTTAGTCTTTTATCCAATGCCTTGAATATTCTCTTTTCCAGTCTAGCTATTTTTGTTCTGGATATGGGGATAGCTGGTGTTGCTTGGGGGACTATTCTGTCTCGTTTGGTTGGTCTTGTGATTTTGTGGTCACAATTAAAACTGCCTTATGCGAAGCTAACTTTTGGTTTAGATAAGAAATTGTTGACCTTGGCTTTCCCAGCAGCTGGAGAACGTCTCATGATGCGGGCTGGAGATGTCGTGATCATTGCCTTGGTTGTTTCTTTTGGGACAGAGGCCGTGGCTGGAAATGCAATCGGAGAAGTCTTGACCCAGTTTAACTACATGCCTGCCTTTGGCGTTGCTACGGCAACGGTCATGCTAGTGGCTCGAGCAGTTGGAGAGGATAATTGGAAAAGAGTAGCTAGTTTGAGCAAACAAACCTTTTGGCTTTCTCTGCTTCTCATGTTGCCCTTGACGCTTAGTATCTATGCTTTGGGTATACCACTAACTCATTTCTATACGTCTGATTCTCTAGCGGTGGAGGCTAGTGTGCTAGTGACACTTTTTTCACTACTTGGTACTCCTATGACGATAGGAACAGTCATCTATACAGCAGTCTGGCAGGGTTTAGGCAATGCTCGGCTTCCCTTTTATGCGACAAGTATAGGAATGTGGTGTATCCGCATTGGAACAGGATATCTGATGGGGATTGTGCTTGGTTGGGGCTTGCCCGGTATTTGGGCTGGAACCCTTTTGGATAATGGTTTTCGTTGGTTATTTCTACGTTACCGTTACCAGCGTTATATGAGCTTGAAAGGATAGGAAATGCAAAAAACAGCTTTTATTTGGGATTTAGACGGGACTTTATTGGACTCTTATGAAGCGATTTTGTCAGGGATTGAGGAAACTTTTGCTCAGTTTGCTATTCCTTATGATAAGGAGAAGGTGAGAGAGTTTATTCTCAAGTATTCTGTGCAGGATTTATTTGTGCAGGTGGCGGAAGAGAGAAAACTGGATGTGAAAGTGCTAAATCAGGTGCGTGCCCAGAGTTTGGCTGAGAAGAATGCTCAGGTAGTTTTGATGCCAGGTGCGCGTGAGATGCTAGCTTGGGCAGACGAGACAGGGATTCAGCAGTTTGTCTACACTCATAAGGGAGACAATGCTCTTACCATTCTCAGAGACTTGGGTTTGGAATCTTATTTTACAGAGATTTTAACCAGTCAGAGTGGCTTTGCGCGTAAACCTAGTTCAGAAGCGGCTACCTATCTGTTAGGCAAGTATCAGTTGGATTCTGAGAAGACCTATTATATAGGGGATCGGACTCTGGATGTGGAATTTGCCCAGAATAGTGGGATTCAAAGCCTCAACTTTTTAGAGTCGACTTATGAAGGTAATCACAGGATTCAAGCGTTAGCAGATATTTCCCGTATTTTTGAGGCTGAGCAATAAAAAGATTGTGTCAGTTTTGTGACAGAGACCTAACAAACTATTTCAAGTAACCGAGTTTGTTACAAGGAATGGACAGTTCTGTTAAATAGGCCCAAGAGGGCTTTTTTTCTGCATTTTTTGTGTTATCATAGACAGGTACTCATTTGAAAGGAATTTGAAAGAATGAAGAAAAGAATATTATTAGCCTCAACAGTAGCCTTGTCATTTGCCCCAGTATTGGCAACTCAAGCAGAAGAAGTTCTTTGGACTGCACGTAGTGTTGAGCAAATCCAAAATGATTTGACTAAAACGGATAACAAAACAAGTTATACCGTTCAGTATGGTGATACCTTGAGCACCATTGCAGAAGCCTTGGGTGTAGATGTCACAGTTCTTGCGAATTTGAATAAAATCACGAATATGGATCTGATTTTCCCAGAAACTGTTTTGACAACGACCGTCAATGAAGCAGAAGAAGTAACAGAAGTTGAAATCCAAATACCTCAAGCAGATTCGAGTGAGGAAGTGACAACTGCGACAGCAGATTTGACAACCAATCAAGTGACCGTAGATGATCAAACTGTTCAAGTTGCAGATATTTCTCAACCAATTGCAGAAGCGCCAAAAGCGGTAGAAACTACAAGTACAAAAGAAGTAGCAACAAATTCAGAAGTTGCAGAGACAGTTGCTACTGCAGAAGAAGTAGCACCATCTACAAATACTTCAATGTCAGAGGAGCAAACAGCCGAAACAAGTAGTGCAGAAGCAGCTCCTCAGGCAACGACTTCAGCTGAGAAGCAGGAAATACAAGAAAGCCCTCAACCTGAGAAGCAGGAAACACAAGCCAGCCCTCAAGCTGCTTCAACAGTGGAAACAACTACAACTCCAGTAGAAGAAAAAGCAACTGAAACAACTGCAACAAGTTCAGAAGAAGCAAAAGAAGCCTCATCAAATGAAGCGACAACAGCAGTTTCTACTTATCAACCAGAAGAGAAGAAAACAGTTTCAACAACTTACGCAGCTCCAGCTGCACCCGATTATGCTGGACTGGCAGTAGCGAAATCTGAAAATGCAGGCCTTCAACCACAAACAGCTGCCTTTAAAGAAGAAATTGCTAACTTGTTTGGCATCACATCCTTTAGTGGTTACCGTCCAGGAGATAGTGGAGATCACGGAAAAGGTTTGGCTATCGATTTTATGGTACCAGAAAGCTCAGAACTAGGGGATAAGATTGCGGAATACGCTATTCAAAACATGGCCAGCCGTGGAATTAGTTACATTATTTGGAAACAACGTTTCTATGCTCCATTCGATAGCAAATATGGGCCAGCTAATACTTGGAACCCAATGCCAGACCGTGGTAGCGTGACAGAAAATCACTATGATCACGTTCACGTTTCAATGAATGGATAAACCAGACTTTGTAATATCATTTTGACGAATGAGATCTAGCTTTCGTGATAGAAAGCGAGTCTCGTTCGTTTTTTTCTTTGTCAATTTGAATGGAGAATGGATAGTCAGTATTTTGTAATAATCCAAGCATAGTTCTTGCAATCTATTTTAATTTATATTATACTTGATTAGTCAATTATTGATAAATCAATCGAAAAGAGAAAAGAAATGATAGAGATTCAAGATCTGCTTTATCAACTCCGCTTGTCTGAGCAAGCGAGTACGCAATTGTTTGAAAAAAGACTTGGGATTAGTTTGACACGGTATCAGATTTTATTATTTTTGCTGAAGCATTCCCCTTGTAATCAAATAGCGGTTCAGGAGCGTTTGAAGATTGATCAGGCTGCTTTGACCCGACATTTCAAAATTCTGGAAAAGGAAGGTTTGGTGGAGCGTCATCGTAATCCTGAAAATCAGCGGGAAGTGTTAGTAGAAGCTACGAAGTATTCTAAGGAGCAGTTAGTGGTGAATCCACCTCTGCAGCATATCAAGGTTAAGCAAGAGATGGAAAGTATCTTAACAGAGTCTGAAAGAACAGAACTCATCCGTTTATTAAATAAATTGGTTTTGGGTATTGAAGATATAGAAATTTAAGGAGAAGTAGATGTCAATTATGACAATCATTTTAGCAATAATCGTTGCTTTGGAGCATTTTTACATTTTTTATTTGGAAAGTATTGCAACGCAATCAGAAGCGACTAGTCGTGTCTTTAACATGGACAAGGAAGAATTGGCTCGTCCGTCAGTAAGTTCATTGTTTAAAAATCAAGGGATTTATAATGCTCTGATAGGAGTTTTTCTCTTGTATGGAATTTATTTCTTACAGAATTTAGAAATTGTGACTATTTTTGTTTTATTTGTGATTGGTGCTGCGGCTTATGGCTCTCTCACAGCAGATAAGAAAATTATTTTGAAGCAAGGTGGACCAGCTATTTTGGCCTTGATTAGTATACTGATTTTGAAATAATAAAACCAGCGTTTGGCGCTGGTTTTATTAGATTCTTATCTATTCCGACGTTTTCGAGCCAATACTGCTCGGTAAAAAATCATTTTATTGATTTGAATATAGGGTAGGAGTGAGAAACTAGCAATCCCAAAAGTAATCCAATTGAGGAAGTACCAAGGAAGGAGTTGTAGGTCTAGGACGAAACGCTGGAACTTGTAACCTTTCATCAGGAAACGGCTGGTTTTAAGGATTTGTCCTGGTTTGGCTTGTCCTAAGTCTAGGGTGTCACAGAGGAGAAATTCTACCTGCGAATAGGCATAGTATTGTGGGATATAGAGACTATTTCCGACAATCATCAAGAGGATACTTGCTAGAAAGTAAAGACCAAAGGTCATGAGGAAACGCTCGGTTTCAATTGACGTGAGATCCAGATTGGGAAACTCAGGGTGAAGGGAAACGAATTTCTTGGCTAAAAAGCTACTGTAAAAAAGGAAGTAAATTCCAAGCAAACTAGGAATGCTCCATAAGAAGAGATAGAAGCGTTTGAGAAGGAGAGTCAAAAAGGTTTGTGAAAAGTGCTCTTCATTAAAGAGAGTGAGACTATTTTTGATGGATAGTTCTGTATCGGGATTCTTGATGAGTTTCAGCGTTGTATAGACTGAACTGGTTAGAAGAATAGCTCCGATAAAGGAGACTAATAGTGGAAAAAGGTAGGCTTGGAATACATGGCCAAACACGCTTAAAAAGGGTTGTTCTAAAACACTCTCGTTGATGCGCTCTAAGGGATTGAGGAAGCCAGACAAAATGATCAGCATGCTAGGTAAGAGATAGACGAGAAAGAGGCGGGGATTTTCAGATTGAAATTGTCTGGCCTGTAGGCGAACGGTTTTTAAATCAATTTTTGGGTATTTCATTCTCTCATTATACCATAGTTCGTGACAGTTCAAGCTTTTTTTGATAAAATCATACAGTATGCCCTTGGGCACAAAGTATGAACTGGGACTGTCTTTCCCAGCTTCGGAGGTAAAAAATGTCAGATTCACCAATCAAATATCGTTTGATTAAGAAAGAAAAACACACTGGAGCTCGTCTGGGAGAAATCATCACACCCCATGGTACCTTCCCAACACCTATGTTTATGCCAGTTGGGACACAAGCCACTGTCAAAACTCAGTCACCTGAAGAATTGAAGGAGATGGGCTCGGGAATTATCCTGTCAAACACCTATCATCTCTGGCTTCGTCCTGGAGATGAACTCATCGCACGCGCAGGTGGTCTCCACAAGTTCATGAATTGGGACCAGCCTATCTTGACAGATAGTGGTGGTTTTCAGGTTTATTCTCTAGCAGATAGTCGCAATATCACAGAAGAAGGGGTAACCTTTAAAAACCATCTCAATGGTTCTAAGATGTTCCTATCGCCAGAAAAAGCCATTTCTATTCAGAATAATCTGGGCTCAGACATCATGATGTCCTTTGACGAATGTCCCCAGTTTTATCAACCTTACGACTACGTTAAGAAATCAATCGAGCGTACCAGTCGTTGGGCTGAGCGTGGTTTGAAGGCTCACCGTCGTCCACATGATCAAGGTTTGTTTGGGATTGTGCAGGGGGCAGGATTTGAAGATCTTCGCCGCCAATCGGCTCATGACCTTGTCAGCATGGATTTCCCAGGCTACTCTATCGGTGGTTTGGCAGTGGGAGAAACCCACGAGGAGATGAATGCCGTCTTAGACTTCACAACCCAACTGCTGCCTGAAAACAAACCTCGCTATCTGATGGGTGTGGGAGCGCCAGATAGCTTGATTGATGGGGTGATTCGTGGGGTGGATATGTTTGACTGTGTCTTGCCGACTCGAATCGCTCGTAATGGGACTTGTATGACCAGTCAAGGTCGTTTGGTTGTCAAAAATGCCCAGTTTGCTGAGGACTTTACGCCACTGGATCCTGAGTGTGATTGCTACACATGTAAGAACTATACACGCGCTTATCTTCGTCACCTGCTCAAGGCTGATGAAACCTTTGGTATCCGCTTGACTAGCTACCACAATCTTTACTTCTTGCTTAACCTGATGAAGCAAGTTCGACAAGCCATCATGGATGATAATCTCTTGGAATTCCGTGAGTATTTTGTGGAAAAATATGGTTACAATAAGTCAGGGCGCAATTTCTAATAATTGTAATGTAGAATGCTAAAATCCTAAGTTTTCTCTTAGGATTTTTCTTCTTTTTTTGATAAAATAAGGTGTATTATGGAATGAGAATTAGATGTTTTTACAATCTAATCGAATGGAGAATAAACTCGTATGCGTATTAAATGGTTTTCCTTGATTAGGATTACAGGTTTACTATTGGTACTCTTGTATCATTTCTTTCAGACCATCTTTCCTGGAGGATTTTTTGGGGTAGATGTCTTTTTCACTTTCTCAGGATTTTTGATCACCTCCCTCCTTTTAGAAGAGTTTGGCAAGAAACGTCAGATTGATTTACTAGGCTTTTTTAAGAGAAGATTTTACCGTATCGTACCACCTGTGGTTCTCATGGTCTTGGTGACCATGCCCTTTACCTTTCTAGTTCGGCAAGATTATGTGGCTGGAATTGGGGGTCAGATTGCAGGTGTCTTAGGTTTTATGACCAACTTCTATGAACTTCTAACAGGAGGGAGTTACGAATCTCAGTTCATTCCTCATTTGTTTGTTCATAATTGGAGCTTGGCTGTTGAGGTTCACTACTATATCCTTTGGGGATTGGCAGTTTGGTTCTTATCCAAACAGTCTAAATCAAATGGTCAGATGAGGGGAATGGTTTTTCTCTTGTCTGTTGCTGCCTTTTTGATTAGTTTCTTCTCCATGTTTATTGGTAGTTTAATGGCCAGCTCCTATTCCACTGTCTACTTTTCAAGTCTAACCCATGTCTACCCTTTCTTTTTAGGGAGTATACTTGCAACAGTTGTGGGAGTTCGTCAGACGAGCGATTTGGTCAGACAATTTGATCGAATGTGGAATCTACGTCAGAATCTGTTAGTATTTGGAGCAAGTCTCTTGGTATTATTACTGTTGACTTTCTTCGTTAAGTTTACCTATCTCTTTGCTTATCTATTTGGATTCTTAATGGCCAGTTTAGCAGCCATGGCTATGATTGTTGCTACGCGTGTCTTGCATGAAAAAACTCCCAATATAGAAGAGTCGAAGGTAATCAGTTTTCTAGCAGATACTAGCTATGCAGTTTATCTTTTCCATTGGCCATTTTATATTGTTTTTTCTCAGTTACTGGGTAATTTACCTGCTGTTATTCTGACAATTATCTTTTCATATTTTTTTGCTAGCCTATCTTTTTATGTTATGGAACCTTTGATCGCTGGAAAGACAAGTCCTATAATACGGAAAATCGCTAGCTTGCCTCATATACAAGTAATTAGTACATCTATTTTTGGAATTCTTAGCTTGATTACAGTAGTTATCATGGCTGTAGCTCCTCAGGTAGGTGACTTTGAAACGGATTTGATGGTCAATGGTTTCAAACAAGCACAAACCAATATTGGGCAAACTAAAATGCTTGCTGAGCAGGCAGAAGTAAGTCGTTTGGGCATTGTAGAAGGAACGAGTTTAATTGGTGATTCAGTTGCTTTGCGTGCAAATACAGCCTTGAAAGAAGCACTTCCTGATGCAAATATTAATGCTCAGGTTAGTCGTACTACCAAGCAAGCCAATGACATTATGCTTAATAACAGCCAGAACAAGGCACTTTTAAAAACAGTTGTCATTGCAACGGGTGTTAATAATCCTGAGGGTTACAAGAATGATTTGGACAGTCTTGTTAATAATTTGCCAAAAGGTCATCATTTGATTTTAGTTACACCTTACGAGGGAGATAAGAGCAAGGATACATATGCATCGGTGGAGCAGTATGCAAACTATGCACGTGAATTAGCTGAAAAGACTCCTTATGTAAGTATTGCTGACTGGAATAAGGTTTCTAAGGAACATCCTGAAATCTGGGCTGGAACAGACCAAGTTCACTTTGGGAATGACAATAGCAAGCTCGAAGAAGGTGCTAAGCTATACGCAGAAACGATAGCAGCTGCTGTTAAGGCTGCTCAAGAACAACCTGTGAAATCAAAATGAGATAAAAGAGTTGGAGAAATCCAGCTCTTTTAAAATATCTCTAGAAAATAGGTCTATACCATTTACAAATAAAAAAGAAAGGTTTATAATGTAATTGACATAATAAATTGTAGAATCAATCTTTTAAGGAGGTTAACATTATGCCTAACTATATTAAAGCGGATCAGTTTTTCTACCCACACGGAGTTCGTCGTGGTGGTTACTTGGAACTTGTGGATGGCAAGTTTGGAAAGCATGTAGAAGAGATTCCTGAAGGCGCTGACGTCATTGACTATACAGGATACAGCATTGCGCCAGGACTTGTGGATACCCACATTCATGGATTTGGTGGTGTGGATGTTATGGATAATAATATCGAAGGAACCCTTCATACCATGAGTGAAGGACTCCTCAGCATGGGAGTAACGAGCTTCTTGCCAACCACTTTGACATCAACTTATGAGCAATTGCTCGCGGTAACTGAAAATATTGGTGCTCGTTACCAGGAAGCAAGTGGAGCCAAGATTCGTGGAATTTATTTTGAAGGACCTTATTTCACAGAAAAATACAAGGGCGCTCAAAACCCTGCTTATATGAAAGATCCTCGTATGGATGAGTTTCGTGCTTGGCAAACAGCGGCAAATGGCTTGCTTAATAAAATTGCCCTAGCGCCAGAACGTGAAGGTGTAGAAGACTTTGTTCGTACGGTTACGGGAGAAGGTGTGACGGTTGCTCTTGGGCACTCAAACGCGACTTTTGATGAAGCTAAAAAAGCAGTCGATGCTGGAGCGAGTGTTTGGGTACACGCCTACAATGGAATGCGTGGGTTAACTCACCGCGAACTTGGTATGGTTGGAGCCATGTATCAATTACCTCATACCTATGCAGAGTTGATCTGTGACGGCCATCACGTAGATCCAAAAGCCTGCGAAATTCTTATCAAACAAAAAGGAACAGAAAACATTGCTCTTATCACAGACTGTATGACAGCTGGTGGATTGGAAGACGGTGACTATATGTTGGGAGAATTCCCAGTTGTCGTTGCAAATGGAACTGCACGCCTCAAATCGACAGGTAATTTGGCAGGTTCTATTCTCAAACTCAAGGACGGTTTGAAAAATGTGGTTGACTGGAACATTGCTTCTCCACACGAAGCAGTTATGATGGCAAGCTTTAACCCAGCAAAATCTGTTCATATTGATGATGTCTGTGGCCAAATCCGTGAAGGCTATGACGCTGACTTTATCGTACTAGATAAAGATTTGGAATTGGTAGCAACCTATCTAGATGGTGTGAAACGTTATCAAGCATAAGAGAGAAGGCAGGAGTTAGAGACTAGCTTCTGCTTTTTTATTATGTGACTATTAGTCCGTAAGGCAGCAGATCAAATTCAGTCTTCCACCAGATGGCTGGATTTTTTATCTGGAAATTAAGAAATGAGCATATTTCTTTCCTTGTTTAGCGGAATTGGTTATAATATACGGTACAAAGGAATGAATGAATATGTATCGTGTTATAGAAATGTACGGAGATTTTGAACCTTGGTGGTTTATAGAAGGTTGGGAAGAAGATATTGTAGCAAGTAGAAAATTTGATCAGTATTATGATGCTCTCAAATACTACAAAACTTGCTGGTTTAGATTGGAACAAGAATCCCCTCTTTATAAAAGTAGAAGTGACTTGATGACCATTTTTTGGGATCCAGAAGACCAACGCTGGTGTGATGAATGTGATGAGTATTTACAACAATACCATTCTTTAGCTCTTTTGCAGGATGAGCAGGTTATTCCAGACGAAAAGCTACGCCCAGGCTATGAAAAACAAACAGGTCAGGAAAGGCACCGTTCTTGCCGTATGAAATTAAGATAGAGAAAAAGTAACTTTTTGGAGTTGCTTTTTTTATTTTTCCAAATCTTTGCGAATAGTATAGGTGAGGAGGTAAGTATGGTTAAAGAAATTGCACAAGAAATCATTCGTTCGGCTCGGAAAAAAGGGGCACAAGACATTTATTTTGTCCCTAAGTTAGACGCCTATGAGCTTCATATGAGGGTCGGAGATGAGCGCTGTAAAATCGGTTGTTATGATTTTGAAAAGTTTGCGGCCGTTATCAGTCACTTTAAGTTTGTGGCGGGTATGAATGTTGGAGAAAAGAGACGTAGCCAACTTGGTTCCTGTGATTATGTCTATGACGATAAGATGGCGTCCCTACGTTTATCTACTGTAGGCGACTATCGAGGGCATGAGAGTTTAGTTATTCGCTTGTTGCATGATGAGGAGCAGGACTTGCATTTTTGGTTTCAGGATATTGATGAATTGGGCAAGCAGTATAGGCAACGGGGTCTCTATCTCTTTGCTGGTCCAGTTGGAAGTGGTAAGACAACCCTGATGCACGAATTGGCCAAGTCCATCTTTAAAGGACAGCAAGTCATGTCTATCGAAGATCCTGTAGAAATCAAGCAGGAGGACATGCTCCAGTTGCAGTTGAACGAAGCAATCGGACTAACCTATGAAAATCTGATTAAGCTTTCCCTACGGCATCGTCCTGATCTCTTGATTATCGGAGAAATTCGTGACAGCGAAACGGCGCGTGCAGTGGTCAGAGCTAGTTTGACAGGTGCGACAGTCTTTTCAACCATTCATGCCAAGAGCATTCGAGGTGTTTATGAGCGCCTTCTGGAGTTGGGTGTGAGTGAGGAGGAATTGGCAGTCGTTCTGCAGGGAGTCTGCTATCAGAGATTAATCGGGGGAGGAGGAATCGTTGACTTTGCAAACAAAGACTATCAAGAACACCAGCCAACTAGCTGGAATGAACAGATTGACCAGCTTCTTGAAGATGGACATATCACAAGTCTTCAGGCTGAAACGGAAAAAATTAGCTACAGCTAAGCAAAAAAATATCATCACCCTGTTTAACAATCTCTTTTCCAGCGGTTTTCATCTGGTGGAGACCATCTCCTTTTTAGATAGGAGTGCTTTGTTAGACAAGCAGTGTGTGATCCAGATGCGCACGGGCTTGTCTCAGGGGAAATCATTTTCAGAAATGATGGAAAGTTTGGGATTTTCAAGTGCCATTGTCACTCAGTTATCCCTAGCGGAAGTCCATGGAAATCTCCACCTGAGTTTGGGAAAGATAGAAGAGTATCTAGACAATCTAGCCAAGGTCAAGAAAAAATTAATTGAAGTAGCGACCTATCCTTTGATTTTGCTGGGATTTCTTCTCTTAATTATGCTGGGACTACGTAATTACCTGCTACCACAACTGGATAGTAGTAATATTGCCACCCAAATCATTGGAAATCTCCCACAAATCTTTCTAGGAATGGTAGGCTTTGTTTCAGTAGGTATCCTTTTAGCACTAACTTTTTATAAAAGAAGTTCTAAGATGCGCGCCTTTTCTATCTTAGCACGCCTTCCCTTTCTTGGAATCTTTGTGCAGACCTATTTGACAGCCTATTATGCGCGTGAATGGGGGAATATGATTTCGCAGGGGATGGAGCTGACGCAGATTTTTCAGATCATGCAGGAACAAGGTTCTCAACTCTTTAAAGAAATCGGTCAAGACCTAGCTCAATCCCTACAAAATGGCTGCGAATTTTCTCAGACGATAGCGACCTATCCTTTCTTTAGGAAAGAGTTGAGTCTCATTATCGAGTATGGGGAAGTCAAGTCCAAGCTGGGTAGTGAGTTGGAAATCTATGCTGAAAAAACTTGGGAAGCCTTTTTTACCCGAGTCAACCGCACCATGAACTTAGTACAGCCACTGGTCTTTATCTTTGTGGCTCTGATTATCGTTTTACTTTATGCGGCAATGCTCATGCCCATGTATCAAAATATGGAGGTAAATTTTTAACATGAAAAAAATGATGACATTCTTGAAAAAAGCGAAAGTGAAAGCTTTCACGCTTGTGGAAATGTTGGTGGTCTTGCTCATCATCAGCGTGCTTCTATTACTCTTTGTACCTAATCTGACCAAGCAAAAAGAAGCAGTCAATGACAAAGGAAAAGCTGCTGTTGTTAAGGTTGTGGAAAGCCAGGCAGAGCTTTATAGCTTGGATAAAAATGAAGATGCTAGCCTAAGCAAGTTACAAGCAGATGGGAGAATCACAGAAGAGCAGGCTAAAGCTTATAAAGAATACCATGTTAAACAAGGTACCAGTCAAAGTGTTTCAGATTAAGGCCTTTACCATGTTTGAAAGTCTATTGGTTTTGGGTCTTGTGAGTATCCTTGCCTTGGGCTTGTCTGGCTCTGTCCAGTCCACTTTTGCGGCGGTAGAGGAGCAGATTTTCTTTATGGAGTTTGAAGAACTTTATCGGGAAACTCAAAAACGCAGTGTAGCTAGTCAGCAAAAGACAAGTCTAAACTTAGATGGGCAGACGATCAGTAATGGCAGTCAAAAGTTGACAGTTCCTAAAGGAATTCAGGCACCATCAGGACAAAACATTACATTTGACCGAGCTGGGGGCAATTCGTCTCTGGCTAAGGTTGAATTTCAGACCAGTAAAGGAGCGATTCGTTATCAATTATATCTAGGAAATGGAAAAATTAAACGCATTAAGGAAACAAAAAATTAGGGCAGTGATTTTACTGGAAGCGGTAGTCGCTCTAGCTATCTTTGCCAGCATTGCAACCCTCCTTTTGGGACAAATTCAAAAGAATAGGCAAGAAGAAGCAAGAATCTTGCAAAAGGAAGAAGTCTTGCGTGTAGCTAAGATGGCCTTGCAGACAGGTCAAAATCAGGTAAAGATAAATGGAGTTGAGATTCAGATGTTTTCTAGTGAAAAGGGATTGGAGGTCTACCATGGTTCAGAACAGTTGTTGGCTATCAAAGAGCCATAAGGTCAAGGCCTTTACCTTGTTGGAGTCCCTGATTGCCCTCATTGTCATCAGTGGAAGCTTACTCCTCTTTCAAGCCATGAGTCAGCTCCTTATTTCAGAAGTTCGCTACCAGCAGCAAAGCGAGCAAAAGGAGTGGCTCTTGTTTGTGGACCAGTTGGAGACAGAATTAGACCGTTCGCAGTTCGAAAAAGTGGAGGGCAATCGCCTCTATATGAAGCAGGATGGCAAGGAAATTGCGATAGGTAAGTCAAAATCAGATGATTTTCGGAAAACCGATGCCAGTGGACGAGGTTATCAGCCTATGGTTTATGGACTCAAATCAGCTCAAATTACAGAGGACAATCAGTTTGTGCGTTTTCGTTTCCAGTTCCAAAAAGGCTTAGAAAGGGAGTTCATCTATCGTGTGGAAAAAGAAAAAAGTTAAGGCGGGTGTTCTCCTCTATGCAGTCACCATAGCAGCTATCTTTAGTCTTTTGTTACAATTTTACTTGAACCGACAAGTCGCCCACTATCAAGACTATGCTTTAAATAAAGAAAAGTTGGTTGCTTTTGCTATGGCCAAACGAACGAAAGATAAGGTTGATAAGGAAAGTGGGGAACAGGCCTTTAATCTGGGTCAGGTGAGTTATCAAAATAAGAAAACAAGCTTAGTGACAAGGGTTCGTACGCCTAAGAGCCAATATGAGTTCATCTTTCCTTCCGTCAAAATAAAAGAAGAGAAAACGGATAAAAAGGAAGAGGTAGCGACCGATTCAAGTGATCAAGCAGAGAAGAAAAAATCAGAAGAGAATCCCTAGTCAATTCAACTACTTTGTGCTAAACTAAAAATATGAAACATGATTTTAACCACAAAGCAGAAACTTTCGATTCCCCTAAAAATATTTTCCTTGCAAACTTGGTTTGTCAAGCGGTCGAGAAACAGATTGATCTTCTATCAGACAAAGAAATTTTGGATTTCGGTGGAGGGACGGGTCTGTTAACCTTGCCCCTATCCAAGCAGGCCAAGTCTGTAACATTGGTGGATATTTCGGAGAAAATGCTGGAGCAAGCTCGTTTGAAAGCGGAGCAGCAAGACATCAAGAATATCCAGTTTTTGGAGCAAGATTTACTGAAAAATCCCTTAGAGCAAGAGTTTGATCTCATTGTTGTTTGTCGTGTTCTTCATCATATGCCTGATTTGGATGCGGCTCTCTCACTGTTTCATCAACATCTGAGAGAAAACGGACAACTCCTCATTGCTGATTTTACCAAGACAGAAGCTACCCATCATGGATTTGAATTGGTTGAACTGGAAAACAAGCTAGCCAAGTTTGGTTTTTCATCTGTGCATAGTCAGATCCTCTATAGCGCTGAAGACCTGTTTCAAGGAAATTACGCAGAACTCTTTTTAACAGTAGCCCAAAAATCACTCGCCTAGTCAGGGAGTGATTTTTCTATAAGGATGGAAAAAAGAAGGGAAATTTGATAAGATAGGAATATGGATTTTGAAAAAATTGAACAAGCTTATACGTATTTACTAGAGAATGTCCAAGTCATCCAAAGTGATTTGGCGACCAACTTTTATGACGCCTTGGTGGAGCAAAATAGCATCTATCTGGATGGTGAAACTGAGCTAGAGCAGGTCAAGGAAAACAATCAGGCCCTTAAACGCTTAGCGCTACGCAAAGAAGAATGGCTTAAGACCTACCAGTTTCTCTTGATGAAGGCTGGGCAGACAGAGCCCCTACAGGCCAATCACCAGTTTACACCAGATGCCATTGCTTTACTTTTGGTGTTTATTGTGGAAGAGTTGTTTAAAGAAGAGGAGATTACGATCCTCGAAATGGGTTCTGGGATGGGAATTCTAGGCGCTACTTTCTTGACCTCGCTTGATAAAAAGGTGGATTACTTGGGAATGGAAGTGGATGATTTGCTGATTGATTTGGCAGCAAGCATGGCAGATGTAATTGGTTTGCAGGCTGGCTTTGTCCAAGGAGATGCTGTTCGTCCACAAATGCTCAAAGAAAGCGACGTGGTCATCAGCGACTTGCCTGTCGGCTATTATCCTGATGATGCCGTTGCGTCGCGTCATCAAGTTGCTTCTAGCCAAGAACATACTTACGCCCATCACTTGCTCATGGAACAAGGACTTAAGTATCTCAAGTCAGATGGATACGCTATTTTTCTCGCTCCGAGTGATTTGTTGACCAGTCCTCAGAGTGATTTGTTGAAAGGCTGGCTGAAAGAGGAAGCGAGTCTGACTGCCATGATTAGTCTGCCTGAAAATCTCTTTGCTAATGCTAAACAATCTAAGACTATTTTCATCCTACAGAGGAAAAATGAAATAGCAGTAGAGCCTTTTGTTTATCCACTTGCTAGCTTGCAAGATGCAAGTGTTTTAATGAAATTTAAAGAAAATTTTCAAAAATGGACTCAAGGTACTGAAATATAAAATAGATTTTGTTATAATAGATGAAAACGCTTAAAAAGGGGTATCATGTTATGACAAAAACAATTGCAATCAATGCGGGAAGTTCAAGTTTGAAATGGCAATTATACTTAATGCCAGAAGAAAAAGTATTGGCGAAAGGCTTGATTGAACGTATCGGTTTGAAAGATTCAATTTCAACTGTAAAATTTGATGGCCGTTCTGAACAACAAATTTTGGATATCGAAAATCACACACAAGCTGTTAAAATCTTATTGGATGACTTGATTCGTTTCGATATTATCAAGGCTTATGATGAGATTACAGGTGTTGGACACCGTGTTGTTGCAGGTGGAGAATATTTCAAAGAATCGACAGTCGTTGAGGGAGATGTTTTAGAAAAAGTTGAAGAGTTGAGCTTGTTGGCTCCTCTCCACAATCCAGCCAATGCAGCAGGTGTTCGTGCCTTCAAGGAATTGTTGCCAGACATTACCAGTGTAGTTGTTTTTGATACTTCATTCCACACAACTATGCCAGAGAAAGCTTATCGCTACCCTCTACCAACAAAATATTACACAGAAAACAAGGTTCGTAAATATGGTGCCCACGGTACAAGTCACCAGTTTGTAGCAGGAGAAGCAGCAAAACTCTTGGGCCGTCCATTAGAAGACTTGAAATTGATTACTTGCCACATCGGTAATGGTGCTTCTATTACAGCTGTTAAGGGTGGTCAATCTGTAGATACTTCAATGGGATTCACTCCACTTGGTGGTGTGATGATGGGAACACGTACAGGAGATATTGACCCAGCTATCATTCCTTACTTAATGCAATATACAGAGGATTTTAACACGCCTGAAGACATTAGTCACGTTCTTAATCGTGAATCAGGACTGATGGGGGTTTCAGGTAAATCTAGTGATATGCGTGATGTGATTGCTGCTATGGAAGAAGGGAACCACGATGCCACTTTGGCCTATGAAATGTATGTTGACCGTATCCAAAAACATATCGGTCAATACCTTGCGGTCCTAAATGGAGCAGATGCTATTATCTTTACTGCAGGTATCGGTGAAAATGCTGCAAACGTACGTGAAGATGTTATCTCAGGTATCTCTTGGTTTGGCTGTGATGTTGACCCAGAGAAGAATGTCTTTGGCGTGACAGGAGACATCTCAACAGAGACAGCGAAGATTCGTGTCTTGGTTATTCCAACAGATGAAGAGCTAGTTATTGCCCGTGACGTTGAACGCTTGAAAAAATAAGTAAAATCAGAAAAAATATTCAGTACAAGGAGTTGGGAAAGAGATTTTTCCAGCTTCTTTTTCTGATGAAAATGTCCAAAACCTTGCTATGATTGGCTTTTTTGAAAAATATGGTATAATAGTAGTAATTTAATAGATGGAGTTGAGTTTTGAAGAAAAACTTTCGTGTAAAAAGAGAGAAAGATTTTAAGGCGATTTTCAAGGAGGGGACAAGTTTTGCCAATCGCAAATTTGTTGTCTACCAATTAGAAAATCAGAAAAACCATTTTCGAGTAGGTCTATCAGTTAGCAAAAAACTGGGGAATGCCGTCACTAGAAATCAAATCAAGCGACGGATTCGACATATTATCCAGAATGCAAAAGGGAGTCTGGTAGAAGATGTCGATTTTGTTGTCATTGCTCGAAAAGGGGTCGAAACCTTGGGATACGCAGAGATGGAGAAAAATCTACTCCACGTATTAAAATTATCAAAGATTTACCAGGAAGGAAATGGGAGTGAAAAAGAAACTACAGTTGACTAGTTTGCTAGGACTGTCTCTATTGATCATGACAGCCTGTGCGATTAGTGGGACAACTAGCGATATCACAGCCGATTCGGCTGATTTTTGGAGTAAATTTGTTTACTTCTTTGCGGAAATCATTCGCTTTTTATCGTTTGATATCAGTATCGGAGTGGGGATTATTCTCTTTACGGTCTTGATTCGTACACTGCTTTTGCCAGTCTTTCAAGTGCAAATGGTGGCTTCTAGAAAAATGCAGGAAGCTCAACCACGCATTAAGGCGCTTCGAGAACAATATCCGGGTCGAGATATGGAAAGCAGAACCAAGCTAGAGCAAGAAATGCGTAAAGTCTTTAAAGAAATGGGTGTCAGACAGTCAGATTCTCTTTGGCCGATTTTGATTCAGATGCCGGTTATCTTGGCCTTGTTCCAAGCTCTATCAAGAGTTGACTTTTTAAAGACAGGTCATTTCTTATGGATTAACCTTGGTGGTGTGGATACAACCCTTGTTCTTCCGATTTTAGCGGCAGTATTTACCTTTTTAAGTACTTGGCTGTCTAATAAAGCCTTGTCTGAGCGTAATGGCGCTACGACTGCGATGATGTATGGGATTCCAGTCTTAATCTTTGTCTTTGGGGTTTATGCTCCGAGCGGAGTTGCTCTCTACTGGGCAGTGTCCAATGCTTATCAAGTCTTGCAAACCTATTTCTTGAATAATCCATTCAAGATTATCGCAGAGCGGGAGGCCGTAGTACAAGCACAAAAAGATTTGGAAAATAGAAAAAGAAAAGCCAAGAAAAAGGCTCAGAAAACGAAATAATAAGGAGGAATCTGGTAATGGTAGTATTTACAGGTTCAACTGTTGAAGAAGCAATCCAGAAAGGATTGGAAGAATTAAATATTCCAAGGATGAAAGCTCACATCAAAGTCATTTCTCGTGAAAAAAATGGATTTCTTGGTTTATTTGGTAAAAAACCAGCCCAGGTTGATATTGAAGCTATTAGTGAAACAACTGTCATTAAAGCAAATCAACAAGCTGTAAAGGGTGTTCCTAAAGAAGTCAATGAAAAAAATGAACCAGTTAAAACAGTCAGTCAAGCAACCGTTGATTTGGGGCATGTTGTAGAAGCAATTAAAAAGATTGAAGAAGAAGGCCAAGGGGTGTCTGATGAAGTCAAGGCTGAAATATTGAAAAATGAAAAACATGCTAGCACTATTTTGGAAGAAACTGGTCATATTTCAATTCTAAATGAATTGCAACTAGAAGAGAGAACAGATGAAACTGTTTCTGCTTCTGAGTCAGTTTTCGACACAGAAGAACCTTCTAGTCAATTTATCGAAGATTTAGACTTAAAGGTGGAACCGAGTTTTGATATTGAACAAGTAGCTACGGAAGTAACGACTTATGTCCAAACAATCATTGATGATATGGACGTTGAGGCGACGATTTCAAATGATTATAACCGTCGTAGCATCAATTTACAAATTGATACAAATGAGCCAGGGCGTATTATCGGTTATCATGGTAAAGTATTGAAAGCCTTGCAGTTATTGGCTCAAAATTATCTTTATAACCGCTATTCAAGAACCTTCTACATTACTATTAATGTCAATGATTATGTTGAACACCGTGCAGAAGTCTTGCAGACCTATGCGCAAAAATTGGCGACTCGTGTTTTAGAAGAAGGACGTAGTCATCAAACAGATCCTATGTCAAATAGTGAACGCAAGATTATTCATCGTATTATTTCACGTATGGATGGAGTGACTAGCTATTCTGAGGGTGATGAGCCAAATCGTTATGTTGTCGTAGATACAGAATAAGTAAAATCAGGGTTATCCTGATTTTTTGCTAGCTGGAGGAGATTAAACTAATGTTGAATAAGATAAGAGACTATCTAGAACTTGCTGGTTTGCAGTACCGTAATCCTGATAAAGCAGGAGAAGAGCGAGAAAAAATGCTGGAATTTCGCCACAAAGGACAAGAGGCCCGAAAGGATTTTACAGAATTGGCTAAAGCCTTTCAGGTAAATCATCCAAAATGGCAACTCCAACAAACTAGTCAGTGGATGAATCAAGCGCAGCGTTTGCGACCACATTTTTGGGTTTATCTACAGAGAGACGGACAAGTGACAGAACCTATGATGGCCTTACGTTTGTACGGAAGTTCTTCTGATTTTGGAGTCTCACTAGAAGTTAGTTTTATCGAGCGCAAGAAAGATGAGCAAACTCTGGGCAAGCAAGCCAAGGTATTAGAAGTTCCAGTGGTAGAAGGGATTTATTATCTATCCTACTGTGATGGTCAAAGTCAACGGTGGGAGGCTACTGAGGAGAACCGTCAACTTTTAAGAAATAAACTATCCAATCAGGAAGTCCGCAAAGTTTTAGTTAAGGCAGATGTTTCTTTTATAGAAAATCAATCATTAGAAGTGATTTTAGGAAAATTAGAAGAAGCTTATGAACGCTTACTTCCCTACTATCAGGCGACCAGAGAATAGAAAATAGGAGACTTATCTAGCGTCGAATTGTTTAATTGCTATTCTATGTATTTTTTCATATAATAGTAAAATAGAATGTGTGATTCAGTAATCACCTCAAATAGAAAGGAAATTCTATGTCAAATCTATCTGTTAATGCAATTCGTTTCCTAGGTATTGACGCCATTAATAAAGCCAACTCAGGTCACCCAGGTGTGGTTATGGGAGCGGCTCCGATGGCTTACAGCCTCTTTACAAAACAACTTCGTATCAATCCAGCTCAACCAAACTGGATTAACCGTGACCGTTTTATTCTTTCAGCTGGTCATGGTTCAATGCTTCTTTATGCCCTTCTTCACCTTTCTGGTTTTGAAGATGTCAGCATGGATGAGATCAAGAGCTTCCGTCAATGGGGTTCAAAAACACCTGGTCACCCAGAATTTGGTCATACAGCAGGGATTGATGCTACGACAGGTCCTCTAGGTCAAGGGATCTCAACTGCTACTGGTTTTGCCCAAGCAGAACGTTTCTTGGCAGCTAAATATAACCGAGAAGGCTACAATATCTTTGACCACTATACTTATGTTATCTGTGGAGACGGAGACTTGATGGAAGGTGTCTCAAGCGAGGCGGCTTCATACGCAGGTTTACAAAAACTAGACAAGTTGGTTGTTCTTTATGATTCAAATGACATCAACTTGGATGGTGAGACAAAGGATTCCTTTACAGAAAGTGTTCGTGACCGTTACAATGCTTACGGTTGGCATACAGCCTTGGTTGAAGATGGAACAGACTTGGAAGCTATACATGCTGCTATCGAAACAGCGAAAGCTTCAGGTAAGCCATCTTTGATTGAAGTGAAGACTGTTATTGGATACGGTTCTCCAAACAAACAAGGAACTAATGCCGTACACGGTGCTCCTCTTGGAGCAGATGAAACTGCAGCTACTCGTCAAGCTCTCGGTTGGGACTATGAGCCATTTGAAATCCCAGAACAAGTATATGCTGATTTCAAAGAACATGTTGCAGACCGTGGCGCATCAGCTTATCAAACTTGGACAAAATTAGTTGCTGACTATAAAGAAGCTCACCCAGAATTGGCTGCAGAAGTAGAAGCCATCATCGACGGACGTGATCCAGTCGACGTGACTCCAGCAGACTTCCCAGCATTAGAAAATGGCTTCTCTCAAGCAACTCGTAATTCAAGCCAAGATGCCTTGAATGTTGTGGCAGCTAAGTTACCAACCTTCCTAGGTGGATCAGCTGACCTAGCTCACTCAAACATGACTTATATCAAGACTGACGGACTTCAAGACGATGCCAATCGCTTGAACCGTAATATTCAGTTTGGTGTTCGTGAATTTGCCATGGGAACGATCTTGAACGGGATGGCCCTTCACGGTGGACTTCGTGTTTATGGTGGAACCTTCTTCGTCTTTTCTGACTATGTGAAGGCAGCTGTTCGCTTGTCAGCCTTGCAAGGATTGCCTGTGACTTATGTCTTTACCCACGATTCAATCGCAGTTGGTGAAGATGGTCCAACGCACGAACCAGTTGAACACTTAGCAGGTCTTCGTGCTATGCCAAATCTAAATGTTTTCCGTCCAGCAGATGCGCGTGAAACTCAAGCAGCTTGGTACCTTGCAGTGACAAGTGAGAAGACACCAACGGCCCTTGTCTTGACCCGTCAAAACTTGACTGTCGAAGAAGGAACAGATTTCGACAAGGTTGCAAAAGGTGCCTATGTTGTCTATGAAAATGCAGCAGACTTTGATACGATCTTGATTGCAACAGGTTCCGAGGTCAATCTTGCTGTCTCAGCTGCTAAAGAATTGGCTAGTCAAGGCGAAAAAGTCCGCGTAGTCAGCATGCCATCTACAGATGTCTTTGATAAACAAGATGCAGCTTACAAGGAAGAAATTCTTCCAAATGCAGTTCGCCGTCGTGTTGCAGTCGAAATGGGTGCAAGTCAAAACTGGTACAAATATGTTGGACTAGATGGTGCAGTTCTTGGTATTGATACCTTTGGAGCCTCTGCTCCAGCACCAAAAGTATTGGCAGAATATGGCTTTACTGTTGAAAATCTTGTAAAAGTCGTTCAAAACTTGAAATAATCCTAAAAATCAGGGCGCAAGCTCTGGTTTTTCTTACTAGAAAAGCAAGGTACAACCTTGTAAAAGTAGCTGAAATTTGATATAGTAGTCCTATGTAAAAGACAAAGGAGAAGAAAATGAATCCAAATTATACATTTTTAATTATGCTTGTAGCGATGTTGGGCTTGATGTTCTTTATGCAACGCTCTCAAAAGAAACAAGCACAAAAACGTATGGAAAGCTTAAACAAACTACAAAAGGGCTATGAAGTGATTACAATCGGTGGACTTTACGGAACGGTTGATGAAGTAGATACTGAGAAGAGAACGATTGTTCTTGATGTAGATGGAGTTTACTTGACTTTCGAACTAGCTGCTATTAAGACAGTATTACCGCTGAAAGAAACAGCTTCACTAGAAGGCGCAATTGAAAAATAAGACGGGATCACTAACTCCCGTTTTTCTGTAAAAGAAAGGAAATGGGATGAAAAGACTAGTCTTTGTCTGTCTGGGAAATATTTGTCGCAGCCCTATGGCCGAGTTTGTTATGAAATCAATGACAGATAACTACGAAATCCAAAGTCGAGCGACTTCCTCTTGGGAACATGGTAATCCGATTCATAAGGGAACTCAGGGGGTTTTTCAAGAGTATGATATTCCTTATGACAAAGGCAAAACATCGCTTCAGATTAGTAAGGAAGATTTTGAAGCCTTTGATTATATTATCGGAATGGACGCTTCAAATGTTTCTGACTTACGTCGGATGTGTCCAGTAGACTGTCAAGATAAGATTTACTCATTTGCATCTGAAAGCGTTCCAGATCCTTGGTATACGGGAGATTTTGAGGAAACCTATCAGCGTGTTCAAGAGGGTTGTCAAGCATGGTTAGAACGTTTAGAGAAGGAGAGTGAAGATGGAAAATCTTAAGAATTTTTACGAAAAGTATCGTGTCTATCTGACTCGTCCACGTTTAGAGCTTTTGGCAGTAGTTGCCATTGTCTTTTGTGCTGTGCTCGTCTTTTTTCTAAATATTCCCGGAAAAGGTGTTCTAAAGCTTGATAATGGAACTATTGTTTACGACGGCAGTCTTGTCCGTGGTAAAATGAATGGACAAGGTACCATTACCTTCCAAAATGGGGACCAATATACAGGTGGTTTCAACAATGGAGCCTTTAATGGAAAAGGTACCTTTCAATCCAAAGAAGGCTGGACCTACGAAGGTGATTTTGTAAATGGTCAGGCTGAAGGAAAAGGGAAACTAACAACAGAACAAGAAGTTGTTTATGAAGGGACTTTTAAACAAGGCGTTTTTCAACAAAAATAAAGCCTCCTTATCAAAGGAGGCTTTGTTAAAATGTTAAAGTAAGCGCTTACCTGTAAACCCCTTTCTTTCCAAGATCCTCTTCCAATCAAGCTTGTGAAATAAAAAATATTTGAAATAAATTTCACAATCTCTAAAGAAAAAACTTGATAAGTAAAGGAAATGAGAAAAATTTCACAAACAATAAAAAATTCTTTGTGAAATGTTTATGAAACTGTTTACAAAGTTGAAATAATGCGTTATAATAAACTTGTGAAAAAATTAACAAAGGATATCGATCCTTGAAAGCTATGGAGGAAAATATGGCTGATAAAAAAACTGTGACACCAGAAGAAAAGAAACTCGCGGCTGAAAAGCATGTCGACGGCTTGGTGCAAAAAGCTTTAGTTGCTCTTGAGGAAATGCGTAAACTCGACCAAGAACAGGTTGACTACATCGTAGCTAAAGCGTCAGTGGCAGCTTTGGATGCCCACGGAGAATTGGCTCTACATGCCTATGAAGAAACAGGACGTGGTGTATTTGAAGACAAAGCAACTAAGAACTTGTTTGCTTGTGAACACGTAGTAAACAACATGCGTCACACTAAAACAGTTGGCGTTATCGAAGAAGACGATGTAACAGGTTTGACTCTTATTGCTGAACCAGTTGGTGTTGTTTGTGGTATCACTCCAACAACAAACCCAACATCAACAGCAATCTTTAAGGCATTGATTTCATTGAAGACACGTAATCCAATTGTCTTTGCCTTCCACCCATCAGCTCAAGAATCATCAGCTCACGCAGCTCAAATCGTTCGTGATGCTGCGATTAAAGCAGGAGCGCCTGAAAACTGTGTGCAATGGATTACTCAACCATCTATGGAAGCAACAAGTGCCCTTATGAACCACGAAGGTGTTGCGACAATCCTTGCAACAGGTGGTAATGCTATGGTTAAGGCGGCTTATTCATGTGGTAAACCAGCTCTTGGGGTAGGTGCCGGAAACGTGCCAGCTTATGTTGAAAAATCAGCAAACATTCGTCAAGCAGCACACGATATCGTCATGTCTAAATCGTTTGATAACGGTATGGTCTGTGCCTCAGAGCAAGCGGTTATCATTGATAAAGAAATTTACGATGAATTTGTAGCAGAGTTCAAATCATATCATACTTACTTTGTAAACAAAAAAGAAAAAGCTCTTCTTGAAGAATTCTGCTTCGGCGTGAAAGCAAATAGCAAAAACTGTGCTGGTGCAAAATTGAACGCTGACATTGTTGGTAAACCAGCAACTTGGATTGCAGAGCAAGCAGGATTTACAGTTCCAGAAGGAACAAACATTCTTGCTGCAGAATGTAAAGAAGTTGGTGAAAACGAGCCATTGACTCGTGAAAAATTGTCACCAGTAATCGCAGTTTTGAAATCTGAAAGCCGTGAAGATGGTATTACTAAGGCTCGTCAAATGGTTGAATTTAACGGTCTTGGGCACTCAGCAGCTATCCACACAGCTGATGAAGAATTGACTAAAGAATTTGGTAAAGCTGTTAAAGCTATTCGTGTTATCTGTAACTCACCTTCTACTTTCGGTGGTATCGGGGACGTTTATAATGCCTTCTTGCCATCATTGACACTTGGATGTGGTTCTTACGGACGCAACTCAGTTGGGGATAACGTTAGTGCCATTAACCTTTTGAATATCAAAAAAGTCGGAAGACGGAGAAATAACATGCAATGGATGAAACTTCCTTCAAAAACATACTTTGAACGTGATTCAATTCAATACCTTCAAAAATGTCGTGACGTTGAACGTGTCATGATCGTTACTGACCATGCCATGGTAGAGCTTGGTTTCCTTGATCGTATCATCGAACAACTTGATCTTCGTCGCAATAAGGTGGTTTACCAAATCTTTGCAGATGTAGAACCAGATCCAGATATCACTACAGTTGAACGTGGTACTGAAATCATGCGTGCCTTCAAACCAGATACAATCATCGCTCTTGGTGGTGGATCTCCAATGGATGCTGCTAAAGTAATGTGGCTCTTCTACGAACAACCAGAAGTGGACTTCCGTGACCTTGTACAAAAATTCATGGATATCCGTAAACGTGCCTTCAAATTCCCATTGCTTGGTAAGAAGACTAAATTCATCGCAATCCCAACAACATCTGGTACAGGATCTGAAGTAACACCATTTGCCGTTATCTCTGATAAAGCAAATAACCGTAAATACCCAATCGCTGACTACTCATTGACACCAACTGTGGCAATCGTAGACCCTGCCTTGGTATTGACAGTTCCTGGATTTGTTGCTGCGGATACTGGTATGGACGTATTGACCCACGCGACTGAAGCTTACGTATCACAAATGGCTAGCGACTACACTGATGGTCTTGCACTTCAAGCTATCAAACTTGTATTCGAAAACCTTGAAAGCTCAGTTAAGAATGCAGACTTCCACTCACGTGAGAAAATGCATAACGCTTCAACAATCGCTGGTATGGCCTTTGCCAATGCCTTCCTAGGTATTTCTCACTCAATGGCTCATAAGATTGGTGCGCAATTCCACACAATCCACGGTCGTACAAATGCTATCTTGCTTCCATACGTCATCCGCTACAACGGTACACGTCCAGCTAAGACAGCAACATGGCCTAAGTACAACTACTACCGTGCAGATGAAAAATACCAAGATATCGCACGTATGCTTGGCCTTCCAGCTTCTACTCCAGAAGAAGGTGTGGAATCTTACGCAAAAGCTGTCTACGAACTTGGTGAGCGCGTAGGTATCCAAATGAACTTCAAAGCACAAGGAATCGATGAAAAAGAATGGAAAGAACATTCACGCGAATTGGCCTTCCTTGCTTATGAAGATCAATGTTCACCAGCTAACCCACGTCTTCCAATGGTTGACCATATGCAAGAAATCATCGAAGATTCTTACTATGGCTACAAAGAAAGACCAGGACGCCGTAAATAATTGTTATCAGCCTAGAGGCAGGAGGAATCCTGTCTCTTTTTTGTAAAATTGGAAGATTGAAAATAATTTTTAGCTTTTCTATTTTCACTTTTCATTTTAAAAGGAAATCGGTAAATGACTAGGTAGACAAAGAAAGACAGCAGTATAGGCTTTCAAAGGAGAAAGAAAAATAAGTGAGGTGTAGACAAAAAACAACGCCCGTACTTGCAATTCAACTCAAATAGTTATATAATAGGTTTGTTGAAAGGTGATTTGTAGTGATTCAAGTTACTCTTTTCACAATAAAAATTTCATGATTTTCATAAGGAGGAAATCACTAATGGTAGTTAAAGTTGGTATTAACGGTTTCGGACGTATCGGTCGTCTTGCTTTCCGTCGTATCCAAAACGTAGAAGGTGTTGAAGTTACTCGTATCAACGACCTTACAGATCCAGTTATGCTTGCACACTTGTTGAAATACGACACAACTCAAGGTCGTTTCGACGGTACTGTTGAAGTTAAAGAAGGTGGATTCGAAGTTAACGGTAAATTCGTTAAAGTTTCTGCTGAACGTGATCCAGAACAAATCGACTGGGCTACTGACGGTGTAGAAATCGTTCTTGAAGCTACTGGTTTCTTTGCTAAGAAAGAAGCAGCTGAAAAACACCTTAAAGGTGGAGCTAAAAAAGTTGTTATCACTGCTCCTGGTGGAAACGACGTTAAAACAGTTGTATTCAACACTAACCACGACGTTCTTGATGGTACTGAAACAGTTATCTCAGGTGCTTCATGTACTACAAACTGCTTGGCTCCAATGGCTAAAGCTCTTCAAGACAACTTTGGTGTTGTTGAAGGATTGATGACTACTATCCACGCTTACACTGGTGACCAAATGATCCTTGACGGACCACACCGTGGTGGTGACCTTCGCCGTGCTCGCGCTGGTGCTGCAAACATCGTTCCTAACTCAACTGGTGCTGCAAAAGCTATTGGTCTTGTAATCCCAGAATTGAACGGTAAACTTGACGGATCTGCACAACGCGTTCCAACTCCAACTGGATCAGTTACTGAATTGGTAGCAGTTCTTGAAAAGAACGTTACTGTTGATGAAGTGAACGCAGCTATGAAAGCAGCTTCAAACGAATCATACGGTTACACAGAAGATCCAATCGTATCTTCAGATATCGTAGGTATGTCTTACGGTTCATTGTTTGACGCAACTCAAACTAAAGTTCTTGACGTTGACGGTAAACAATTGGTTAAAGTTGTATCATGGTACGACAACGAAATGTCATACACTGCACAACTTGTTCGTACTCTTGAATACTTCGCAAAAATCGCTAAATAATTCATGAGTCGATAAAAAGCAAGGCCTTTTGGTCTTGCTTTTTAAATATTTAAAAATGGATGACAGAATCATCCATTCTTTTTTAATTCTTTTTCAAAAGTATCTGAAAGGGCATTGAAGCTTAATTTCTCTAATGTAAGCGGATGGGTAAAGGACAGTCGAAAGGCATGAAGCATAAGCCGACTTGATTTTGATTTACTATTATAGAGAGGGTCACCTAGGATCGGGAAGTTATGATGCGAAAGGTGCACACGAATTTGATGTGTTCGACCTGTCTTTAGCTTGCAACGAACCAAGGAAGTTTTGTTTGGAAATTGCTTTAATCTGCTTACATGCGTTTCAGCATATTGTCCATTTTTTGTATCAACTATTCGCTTTCTGCGATCATGGCGATGACGTCCGATTTTGTTCCTGAAAACAAGCTCTTTGCTGATGATATTTCCATCAACTAGTGCCCAGTATTCCCTAGAAATCTCTTTTTTCTCCAGTAAGCGATTGAGAATAGGCAGGATAAAAGGATTTTTGGCAAAGAGAACCAAACCACTGGTTTCCATGTCCAGACGATGAACGACATAGCAGGTTTGACCAACATAGGCACTGACATGGTTAAGAAGGGCGATTTCGTTTGGCTGATTACCATGCGTTTTCATCCCCTCTGGTTTGTTGACAATGATCAAGTGTTGATCTTGATAAACCTCTTGAACGAGGTCAGGATTGCCCCAAGGGATTTCTTTTTCGGGATAATCTTCCTTGTCAAAAGTTAACTGGCAAATATCTCCAGGATTCACCACCTCGTTCCAGCGAACTTCTCGCTGATTAATTAAAATATGTTTCTTGATTCTCAAAAAATGCCGGATTTTTCTAGGGATGAGGAGTTGTTCCTCTAGTAATTGCTTTACTGTCATTTGAGGTAGAGAGTCTGGTAATGTAAATGTGAATTGCATACAGATATTGTAACAAAAAAAGACCTATTTTGATAGGAAATAGCTAAATTCTTGTCTTCCTATGGCGAAGATGATAAAATAAACGCATGAAATTAGATAAATTATTTGAGAAATTTCTTTCTCTTTTTAAAAACGAAACAAGTGAACTAGAGGACTCTGATTCTACTAGCTTACGTCGCTCTCGTAGTGATCGAAAAAAATTAGCCCAAGTGGGTCCGATTCGAAAATTCTGGCGTCGCTATCATCTAACAAAGATTGTCCTTATACTAGGTTTGAGTGCGAGCTTGCTAGTTGGAACCTATTTGTTTGCTGTAGCCAAGTCAACCAATGTCAATGATTTGCAAAATGCCTTGAAAACTCGAACACTCATTTTTGACCGTGAAGAAAAGGAGGCAGGTGCCTTGTCTGGTCAAAAAGGAACTTATGTTGAATTGACTGATATCAGTAAAAATTTGCAGAATGCCGTTATTGCGACAGAAGACCGTTCTTTCTATAAAAATGACGGGATTAACTATGGTCGTTTCTTCTTGGCTATTGTCACTGCTGGACGTTCAGGTGGTGGCTCTACCATTACCCAACAGCTGGCTAAAAACGCCTATTTGTCGCAGGATCAAACTGTTGAGAGAAAAGCGAAAGAATTTTTCCTTGCCTTAGAATTAACAAAAAAATATAGTAAGGATCAAATTTTAACCATGTACCTTAACAACGCTTATTTTGGAAATGGTGTATGGGGTGTAGAAGATGCGAGTAAGAAATACTTTGGAGTTTCTGCGTCAGAAGTGAGTTTGGATCAAGCTGCGACTCTGGCAGGGATGCTCAAGGGGCCGGAACTGTATAATCCCTTGAATTCCGTAGAAGATTCTACCAATCGGCGCGATACTGTCTTGCAGAATATGGTTGCAGCAGGATATATTGATAAAAATCAAGAAACCGAAGCTGCAGAAGTTGATATGACTTCGCAATTGCACGATAAGTATGAAGGAAAAATCTCAGATTATCGCTATCCTTCTTACTTTGATGCGGTGGTTAATGAAGCTGTTTCCAAGTATAATCTAACAGAGGAAGAGATTGTCAATAATGGCTATCGCATTTACACAGAGCTGGACCAAAATTACCAAGCAAATATGCAGGTTGTTTATGAAAACACATCGTTATTTCCGAGGGCAGAGGATGGAACATTTGCTCAATCAGGAAGTGTAGCTCTCGAACCGAAAACAGGGGGAGTTCGTGGAGTTGTCGGTCAAGTTGCTGACAATGATAAAGCTGGATTCCGGAATTTCAACTATGCAACTCAATCAAAACGTAGCCCTGGTTCTACAATCAAGCCTTTAGTTGTTTATACGCCAGCAGTTGAAGCAGGCTGGGCTTTGAATAAGCAGTTGGATAACCATACCATGCAGTACGACAGCTATAAAGTTGATAACTATGCAGGAATCAAAACGAGTCGAGAAGTTCCTATGTATCAAGCCTTGGCAGAATCGCTTAATCTACCTGCTGTTGCCACTGTTAATGATTTGGGCATCGACAAGGCTTTTGAGGCAGGCGAAAAATTCGGGCTCAACATGGAAAAGGTCGACCGTGTTCTTGGTGTCGCCTTGGGAAGTGGTGTCGAAACCAATCCTCTGCAAATGGCTCAAGCATATGCTGCCTTTGCAAATGAAGGTTTAATGCCTGAAGCTCATTTTATTAGTAGAATTGAAAATGCTAGTGGACAAGTTATTGCAAGCCATAAAAATTCACAAAAACGGGTGATTGATAAGTCTGTAGCTGATAAGATGACCAGTATGATGTTGGGGACATTCACCAACGGTACCGGTATTAGTTCATCGCCTGCAGATTATGTAATGGCAGGAAAAACTGGTACAACTGAAGCGGTTTTCAATCCAGAATATACAAGTGATCAGTGGGTAATTGGTTATACACCGGATGTAGTGATTAGTCACTGGCTTGGTTTCCCGACGACTGATGAAAATCACTATCTAGCTGGCTCTACTTCAAACGGTGCAGCCCATGTCTTTAGAAACATTGCCAATACCATTTTACCTTATACGCCAGGAAGTACCTTTACAGTTGAAAATGCATATAAGCAAAATGGAATTGCACCAGCCAATACAAGAAATCAAGTGCAGAGTAATGAAACGAATCAGACGGATGATACCCTTTCTGATATTAGAAGTCGTGCGCAAAATCTGGTAGATGAGGCCAGTCGTGCTATCTCGGATGCTAAAATTAAGGAAAAGGCTCAAACGATATGGGATTCGGTAGTCAATCTATTTCGTTAAGATGCTTGTCAAAGCCTAGCTTTCTTGTTATAATAGATAAGATGGAGGCGTTATGGCACTAAAAAAAGCAAGCCTAGCTTGTGCGGTTTGTGGTTCGAGAAACTATTCAATAAAGATCAGCGGAAACCCCAAGCCAACACGACTAGAAGTAAATAAATTTTGTAAACATTGTGGTAAGCACACTATACATAGAGAAACGAGATAGGAGAGAGCGATGCGTTTTATTGGAGATATTTTTAGACTTCTTAAAGACACAACATGGCCAACTCGCAAGGAAAGCTGGAGAGATTTTCGTTCTATCATGGAATACACAGCTTTCTTTGTAGTAATTATTTACATTTTTGACCAGTTGATTGTTTCAGGTTTGATTCGATTTATTAACATTTTTTAGAAGGCTAGTGGAGTTATTTACACTAGATATCTTCTATTATGAAAGGAAGTATCATGGATAGTTTTGATAAAGGGTGGTTTGTTTTACAAACTTATTCTGGTTATGAAAATAAGGTAAAAGAAAATCTATTACAACGTGCACAAACCTACAATATGTTGGATAATATTCTACGCGTTGAAATTCCAACACAAACAGTGCAAGTTGAAAAAAATGGAAAGAGAAAAGAAGTAGAAGAAAATCGCTTTCCAGGTTATGTTCTTGTGGAAATGGTGATGACAGATGAAGCTTGGTTTGTTGTTCGAAACACACCAAACGTTACAGGATTCGTTGGATCTCACGGGAATAGATCTAAACCAACTCCATTATTGGAACAAGAAATTCGTGATATCTTGATTTCTATGGGACAAACCGTACAGGAGTTTGATATCGATGTTGAAGTTGGTCAAACTGTACGTATTATTGATGGCGCTTTTGCAGACTATACTGGTAAGATTACAGAGATTGATAATAATAAAGTGAAGATGATTATCTCTATGTTTGGCAATGATACAGTTGCAGAAGTAAACTTAAATCAAATTGCAGAATTATAACCCAAAGAGAGGCGTGTCCTCTCTTTTTTGTGCAGTTTAGACGGTGTAGGGAACAGAATGGGGGAAATGGGACAAAAGTGTTTCATTATTTGTTAGACTGTATCTAGAAAGGGGAACGTTATGTTTAAAGAATTGTATAAAGAAGTCCAGGGAATTGTATATAAAAGTAGAAATGAATATTACCTTCATTTATGGGAGCTATCGGATTGGGACCAAGAGGGAATGATTTGCTTACATGAATTG